>CAZFAP010000040.1:0-29415 GCA_964516325.1 uncultured Verrucomicrobiota bacterium | reverse complement strand
GCCAAAAATCGCGGTATTCGGGAGTCCCGAGGGCGTTTCGTTGCCTTTCTGGACGGCGACGATATGTGGCTTCCCCGAAAGCTTGAGAGGCAGATTCCCCGTTTTGAGCGGAATGGAAATGTTGGCGTTGTGTACTCCCACTTCACCTGGTTTTGCGAGAGCGAGGATATGCCCGAGCTCGGACACCCGCCTTACGGCAGGGGCAGCGTGATCCGCAACCTCATATTCGACAACATCGTGCCCTTTTCTTCGTCTGTGGTCAGGAGGGAGTGCTTCGAGCGGGACGGACTGTTTGATGAATCAATTCCCCTCGCCATTGATTATGAGCTCTGGCTAAGGTTCAGCCTGAACTGGGCTTTCGACTACGTCCCGGAGATGCTCGTGAAGATTCGGGTTGGACATTCTCGTCTGTCCTCTCGCGGCGAGGAGCGGACGGAGATCGCAAAGCGAATTACCGACAAGTTTATTTCATCGAATAGGGACTTGGTTGACCCCTCCGGCAGGGTCCGGAGGCAATGGCTTGCACTGAGGTATTTCAGAGAAGGGTATGACAACCATCTCGCCGATCGGCGGCGCGAGGCTCTGCGCTGTTACAAACGCTCGCTCTCCTTTCGCGCCCTTCAACCGAGGGTCTGGAAAGCCATTTTCACGTTGAGCCTTCCCGCTCTCCTCGTGGAGCAATTCAGGGCAAGGAAGTCCAAACCGCGAGCTTCACAGAATCCGCTCATGGCGCGAGGGCAAGCGGAAGCGTTAGGTCAACCGGCAGCCGTGGGGGGTGGAACGAGACAATGACAGCCCTGGTGGGACGCAGGCTTGCATCCGGTTCCTTTCTCCGAGTCGTGGACTTTACGGCAAATGCGGTGGTCGCCTTTTTCATGATGCCCTTTGTCGTCCGCTCCCTGGGAGACCGGATGTACGGTTTCTGGACGCTCGTCGCAACGTTCCTGGGCTACTATGGGTTGCTGGACTTCGGTTTGTCCTCTGCCGTTCATCGCCACATCGGATGGGCTTTGGGAGCCGGAGACCGGGAGAAGTCCGGTCAGGTCTTCAACACGGCCCTTCTTCTCTACTCCGTTCTGGGGCTGGCGGCGTTGGTCGTGACCGGCGTTCTTGCGGCCCTTGCCCCCGTGATCTGCCGCAGTCCGCAGGATGCGTCCCTTTTCTGGAGGGTGATCTTGATCCTCGGGGTAAGCAACGCGATCGGTTTCCCGCTGCGGACCTTCGGTGGAGTCCTGGCGGCCCAATTGCGATACGATATTATGTCCGCCCTCGAACTGGTGTCCCTGTTCGTGCGGACGGCTCTTGTGGTGTGGGTTGTGGCTTCCGGGCATGGTGTTTTGGCGCTCGCGTGGGTTACCTTTCTCTCCGGGATTCCAAGTTCCGTCCTTTGCGTCTATTTTTCGAAGAGGAGCCTTCCTGGGCTGCGTTTCAGCCTGAGGGAGTGGCGAGGGGGTGAGGCAAGAAGGCTTCTGTCGTACAGCTCCTTTGCGTTCATCGCGCAGGTGGCGGACCGCCTCCGGTTTCACGTTGACGCCTTCGTAATCATGGCGTTTGTGAGTCTGTCGGCGGTCACGCACTACAATGTCGCAGCCATGCTGTCCCAGTATTTCATCGGTTTCGTTGTCGCGTTCATGGGGGTTTTCCAGGGCGTATTTAGTTGGCAGCACGGCGCCGGAGACCGTGACGCGATGAGAAAGACCTTCTTCTTCGCGACGAAGCTTTCGGTCTGCATCTCCGCCTTTGTGGGTTTCGGTCTGATTGTGTGGGGGAAACCTTTCATTGAGCGCTGGATGGGGCGCAAGTACCTGGACGCCTACCCGTGTTTGGTGTTTCTTGTTGCGGGCTGCCTGTGTGCGCTATCCCAGAACCCCTCTGTTTCGCTCCTGTTCAGCACCGCCAAACACCGCTTCTACGCGCTCTTCAATTCCATCGAGGGTGTTGCGAACCTTCTTCTGAGCATTGCTCTGGTGCACAGGTTCGGCATTGTGGGAGTCGCTTTCGGCACGTTCCTCCCCATGGTGATTATGAAGCTGGTGATACAACCCATCTACGTTTGCAGGGTGTCTTCCATCTCGTACCTTGACTATGCCCGCGTGATGGCGCGAACGCTCGGCGCCGTTTGCCTGTCGTTATCAATCCCTCTCCTCGTATCCCTTCGCTACGCCGCGCCGGATTACCGGGTTCTTGGAGCAGTGGGATTGGCGTCGGCGGGTTCTTATTCCTTGATGATGTGGCTCGTCGCTTTCACGGGAAAGGAGAGACACGCAATACGCCAGGGCATCGTACCCGCGGCGGAGTTTCGCGGCGCCGCTGTGATTGGCTGACCAATCGCCTTTCGCCCTTGCCCGCTTTGGGTCTCAGGAGACTCCAAGCTTGTTGAGTCGAGCAAAGCGAATGCAGAGGCAACGAGGGGTTCCGACAAAGGAAAGAAAGGATCAACCTTGTCGGGAGGCCTTACCATGAAAAAGCCAGTGTTCCTTATCGTTGGACATTTCTCCGCGTCCAATCGAGGCTGCGAGGCCATCGTTCGGTCCACGCTGTCCATCTTCGAAGGCGTTTTCTCCGACTTTCACATGCACGTTGTTCATATGGCGAACGACGGGTGGGACGCGCGTTCGCGAATCGCCGAAAGCAAGAACGTCACGCTATCTCTCTGGGCGCGCCGTACCTGGACCTCGCGACTCCGCGGCGCCGCTCGGCGTCTCCGCCTCATCCCTGAACTGGACGACCGCGATTGGGTGTTCGAGCAGATTGACTGCGCTAGGAACGGCGCGAATATCGTCATGGCCGTGGGGGGCGACAACTACAGCGAGGACTATGGCGCCGTGAGAACTCATTTCAGCTTCCTGGAATGGGCTCTCGAGCGGGGCCTGCCCGCGGTCATTTGGGGAGCTTCGATCGGCCCCTTCCGGGACGAGACGAATCTGACCCTTGCGAGGGAAATCCTTCCCCGGATTGACCTGGTTTGCATCAGGGAAACAGTGAGCCAGCGGTACCTGGAATCCATTGGGGTTACCCGGAACGTCGTCCTGGTGTCCGACCCCGCCTTTACCCTGAAACCCGAGCCGCCAGCATGCGAGGAGCTAAACAGGATTAGGAGCGTGTGTGGCGGGGGTCCCGTTCTCGGGCTGAACGTCAGCGGCGGGCTCTGGCGCTACTTGAGTTTCGATCGCAAGGACTATGTCGAGTCGTGCCGACGGGTCGCGGACTGGTTCGTCGGAGAAGTGGGAGGCAGCGTAATCCTCGTCCCCCACGTCATACGGTACTCCAACCCACAGCTGTGCGATTACAGCGCGTGTCAACAGGTCTTCTCGTTGCTGAAGAACAAGGAGCGCTGCGTAATCGCGTCGCCGGACAACGACTGTTGTCAAGTCAAGACCATCATCGGTTCGTGCGACGCTTTCATTGGGGCGAGGACACACCCCACGATCGCCGCCCTGTCACTGCGAGTGCCTACCCTGGCAATCGCTTATAGCAATAAGGCCTGGGGGATTCTCACGGACATCATGGGCGACGACAGCACGGTGATAGACGGCAAGAGTTTTGCCACGGAGTTCCGGCTCGACATGGTGCGCGATTTCTGGAACCGCAGAGGCGCCATTCGTCAACACCTCGACGCCGTAATGCCCGCCTACATAAAACGCGCCCACGCCGCCGAGGAGAAACTGAAGGAAGTTGTTGCCCGAATATGACTCTGGAGAGCGTCCTTCAGAGGACTCTCGCATTTCAGCGTGGTAAAACGAAATGAGTGCAGATGCTGACATGTTCCGCGGCAGCGTAGAAATGGAAAAGAACCCGTCTGAACCTCAAGCTGGCAATCCCTCGCCGTCCATCCTTCTTGCGTCAGGTGAAGCGGCTTTGACCGTAATCGAGCCTAAGAAGGGGTGGACCGCAATAGACTTCAAAGAGCTGTGGCGGTATCGGGAACTGCTCTATTTCCTGACGTGGCGGGACATCAAAATTCGGTACAAGCAAACCGTCCTGGGGGCTTTGTGGGCGATCATCCAACCGACGTTCACGATGATGGTGTTCACGCTGTTTTTTGGCCGGTTGGCCAAGGTGCCTTCCGAGGGCGTTCCCTATCCGATATTCGTCTATGTGGGTTTGCTCCCCTGGATGTACTTTGCGAACGCGGTCGGCGCCGCTGGGAACAGTTTAGTGGGGAACGCTCGGCTTCTGACGAAGGTGTATTTCCCGAGGCTCATGATACCGATGGGAGCGGCGATCGCGGGCTTGGTTGATCTGGGGATAGGGGCGACGGTTCTTGGTGGGCTGATGGTGTATTACGGTTTTGTTCCCTCGATGAATCTCGTCCTATTTCCCGTACTCGTCTTTTTGACGTTTGTTTTGGCGGTTGGGGTAGGGCTTTGGCTGTCTGCTTTGAACGTACAGTTTCGGGACATCAAGTATGTGATTCCCTTCATGATTCAGATATGGCTGTTCTGCACGCCGGTCATATATCCGACGAGTTTGCTTGATAAGTACGAGTGGGTGATGAACCTGAATCCGATGGGGGGCTTGATAGATGCGTACCGCGCATGCGTGTTGGGGCACAGGGGAATTGACTGGATGTCGCTGGGGGTGTCTTGTGTGCTTAGCGTGATGATATTCGTGGGCGGCGCTTTTTACTTTCGACGGATGGAGCGGACGTTTGCGGATGTGGTTTAGTCGGGAGACCGGCTTAGCTGGACGGATTGCGGATGGACGACGTTATCATCAGGGTTGAGGGGCTTAGCAAGAAGTACCGGATAGGCGCCAGAGAGAAGGCTGACAGGACTTTCCGTGAAGTCCTCGTGGGGATGGCTTCGGCTCCATTTCGGCGTCTTAAGAGGATAGGCAAAAGCGCCCCCGCGGATGAAACAATCTGGGCGTTGAAAGATGTGTCCCTGGAGGTCCGGCGCGGGGAAGTCCTTGGGATCATTGGGCGAAACGGCGCCGGGAAGAGCACTCTGTTGAAGGTTCTTTCGGGAATCACAGAGCCGACGGAAGGACGTGTGGAGATCCGGGGTCGCGTAGCAAGCCTTCTTGAAGTCGGAACCGGTTTTCACGAGGAGCTCACCGGGCGGGAGAATATCTACCTTAACGGCGCCATCCTTGGAATGAAGAAGGCGGAGATTGACCGGAAGTTCGACGAGATCGTTGCCTTCAGTGAAATTGAGAGGTTCCTGGACACGCCTGTGAAGAGATACTCCAGCGGGATGTACGTGCGATTGGCCTTTGCCGTTGCCGCCCACCTCGAGCCGGAGATTCTCCTTGTTGACGAGGTCCTCGCCGTCGGAGACGTCGCATTCCAGAAGAAGTGCCTCGGCAAAATGGATGAGGTCAGCCGCACGGGTCGAACGGTGCTCTTCGTGAGCCATAACATGGGGGCAGTCCAGAACCTCTGCCAGCGCGGTGTGCTCCTCCGCACAGGACAGGTCGTTCGCGACGGCCCAGTTGACGAAGTCATCAAGGAATACCTCGAGTATCTGACTGTCGGCAGCAAGAATGCCTTTGACGACAACCCCGAGCGCAGCGGCAACGGGCAGGTGCGGCTCACCGGAGGTTCCGTTCTCGATGAGCTGGACCGTCCGTCGCAGCATCTGGTTGCGGGAAGGCAGGCTTCCTTCGAGTTCACCTACAAAAACGTGGCGCAAGTGAAGCGAGCCAACGTAGTGTTCACCATCTTCAACCAGATGGGCGCCGCAGTGACCCACATGGATATGAAACTGACGAATTTTGGCATTGAACGACTCGGCTCCAGCGGGAGGTTCCTGTGTCGGGTTCCGGAGTTGCCCTTGCCAGTCGGGCAATACCGCGTCGCCGTCGCCGTTCAGGTAGATGGACAGGTCTCCGACCTGATCCCGAATGCGATTGTTTTCGACGTGGACAGTTCGGTGTTCTACGAGACGGGACGTGTCCCAGCCACGAAGTGGTGCGCCTGTATGGTCAAGCATGACTGGCATCATGAGGTCATGGATTCGCAGCCTTGATTGACGCAGTGTCGGTTTCACGGAGGCACGGAGCCGCCAAACGGCGAGGTTGAACAGACCGTATGAAGCTTGAAGAGGTCGCGATAGTTGAATCCCCAACCCGAGCGGACCGCGTGCGCCTCGTCGGAAAGGTAGGCTACGCCGACGGGGTCGCCCCGCCGGAACCCTACTGGTACGAGGTTCCGGAGAAGGTGGCAGAATTCCTCACGATGTCCGGGAATCCGTGGCTTGTTTGCCTCCTCCCTCTGGCTGTTACTCTTGGCGAGCCACTGCGAATTGAGAGACCGGTGGACCGGATGCTTCTCGAGAACGTCCACGAGGTAATGCGAATATGGAAGTGCTGGTACCCTCGCCTGCATCTGATTCCCATCGAGGCGGAGTCCGTCGAAGCCGACCAGCAACAACCGCACCCGAAGACCGCCGCCTTCTTCTCCGGAGGCATTGATTCCTTCTTCACAGTTTTGCGACATAGCGATCCACAGTCTTCGGCTGGGGGGACAACCATTGATGATTTACTCTCAATTTGGGGATTCGACATACCTCTTCGCAGGCCCGACGAGTTTCAGAGATTGCGCAGCACATTACAGAATGCCGCCTCCGATCTCGGCAAGGAACTGGTGGACGTCGCCACAAATCTGAAGATTACCCGCCTGCGAGAAGCGGAGTGGGGACGCCTTTACCACGGCTGTGCTCTTGCCAGTGTCGCTCTCGCGCTCGAGAGAAGGTACAGCAAGGTCCTGATCGCCTCCAGCCACGGGTACAAGGACCTTCAGCCCTGGGGCTCCCATCCTCTGACCGATCCGCTTCTCTCCACAAGTCAAGCTAAGGTCATTCACGACGGTTCCGCATTTGATCGGGTCGAGAAAACGGCGCTGGTCGCCACATCGGATGTCGCCATGAGGTCGCTTCACGTTTGCTACAGAATCTGGTCGGACAAAAACTGCGGGAACTGCAACAAGTGCTACCGGACAATGACCACTTTGGCGCTGCTTGGGGCGCTGGACCGCTGCACGACATTCCCGGAGGGAGCATTCGACGTACGAAGAGTGGCAAAGGTTTATTCGCCGGACGAGAGTGACCGGTCGTTCTTCCATGAGATCAGAGCCTTTGCGCTTCGCCATGGAAACACGGACGTCGTCAGGGCCGTGGACCGCAGTTTCAAGCACTCGGCCTGGGTGAATCGGTGGTTGCCGGTCTTGAGGTCCCTGAAGGGGAAGCCGCTCGTGTGGAGGATAGAGCGAGCGTTGCTTGCAGGGTTTAACGCATAGGCGTGTCTTGGACCCCGGGACGCGCCTCGACCGTTCTTTCACGACGGGGTTTAAGGTTCGCAGTGAAGATTCTCATTACGAATACGGATGTCCTGAACGGTGGGGTTGCCGCCATGCTCCAGGCGCTTCTCAGGCTTCTTCGACGCGCATTTGGGGATGACACAGAGTCTCTTGTGTATGTCAATCGTCCCGAGGCGGCAAGTCGGCTCTACCCCGATGTGGCATTCCGGAGATGGTTGTACCTCAGTTGGGAAGATGCTCTCAAGATCAAGCTTCCTTGGCGCGTTCGCAGATTTGTGAACAAGGTCCGGTTCTACGCAGGGGCGCACTGCGTTCGGCGAGGTTTCCTTTCGGCCGCCAGAGTCTTGTTGAGTTCGGAAGAGTTGAGAGACCTCATCGAGTACAGTACGGCTGACCTGGTTATAGCGAATGGGGGGACTACGCTCGTCGAGAATTATCACCTTGAGCCCCATATATTTGACTTTAATGTAACGCTCTTTTTCAGGCAGCCGCTAATTTTCTTCACGCAGTCGCTTGGTCCCTTTTTGCGTCGTTCCAATCGCGTTCCTTTCAGGCGGATTTTCGATAAATCAGCTCTCGTCCTTCTGCGCGACAGGAAGTCCTTCGATAACCTCCTCTCGCTCGGCGTCGCCAACAGCAACATGCACATCACAGCCGACGCGGCCCTGGCCCTCGCCGATGCCAACGCGATCGAACGAGCAGCAGACAACGCCTTACCTCTCCGCCCCCCCATAAACGTCGCCATCTCGGTGAGGGAATGGAAGTTCTTCAGGACGGTCAGCCGAACCGCTGGCATGGATAAATATAGAGAAGCGTTTCGCGCTCTGACCGCGCATTTGGTCGAGCGGTACAAGGCCCACGTGACCTATATCTCCTCGTGTCAGGGCATCCCGGAATGCCGTGAGGACGACTCTGCAATCGCATCGAGCATCGTCGAGGCGCTGCCCGATGGCATCAGACGGTCGGTGGTGGTGGATACAGATTTCCACCCTCCGGAAGAGTTGATGAGTAGGATTCGGCAATACGACCTTGTGATTGGGACGAGATTTCACATGGTCATTCTGGCCCTCGGCGTGGGAGTTCCTGCCCTGCCTGTGTCGTATGAGTTCAAGACGGACGAGTTGTTTGCCGGATTGAATCAGAGAGATTGGGTTCAGGACATCGAGCAAATCTCAGCGGAGTCGCTGATACGGGCGGCGGATTCATTCATCCAGGAAATACCGCGGGAACGGAAAGCGCTTTTCGAGGCAGTCGAAAGAGAGCGAGTGCGTGCGATCGAGTCGGTCGGACTCGTGAAGCAGGCGTTTGAACGGTGGAAAATCGCGGAGGCGAGGCGCGACCAGGGGAGCATGGATCGCGTGAAGTCCGGCCGTCCGAGGACCACCGTTGCCACAAAGCTGGCGTGTAAGGAAATGGACTGAAACTCATGTTGGTCAGGCGATGGTAGGTAAGCCTGTGTGTACTGGGACTTCATCAGCACGAAGTGAGAGGTTGGGCGTGTCCGCGCGAGACATCGAGATTTGCATGAGCGCTAAGGGTCGGATAACTGGGACGTGGACGCGGCAGGGTTTCACACGATGAAGGTTCTGGTGACAGGCGGCGCCGGGTATTTGGGTTCGGTCTTGGCTTTGGAGCTGCTGCGAGCGGGCCACGAAGTCCGCGTTTTCGACAACTTGATGTATGGTGGTCTCCCTCTCCTGGCGGCGATGGGACAGGACGGGTTTGAATTCCTGCGGGGCGACCTGCGGGACGGAAAGGCGATCCGGCATGCGGTGCGCGATGTAGAAGGCGTTGTGCATCTCGGGGCAATCGTCGGCGACCCCGCGTGCGCCCGGCAGCCGGAGACGGCGAAGGACGTGAACGTGCGGGCTGCACTGGACCTGGTTGACGCGGCTCGACAGGCGGGGGTCAAACGATTTGTTTTTGCCTCCACTTGCAGCAACTACGGGAAGATGGCTGACACGTCGGTCTTCGCGGAGGAGGATTGTGAGCTTCGCCCCGTGTCGCTTTATGCCGAGACCAAGGTGGCTGTCGAACGAGAACTGCTAAACGCCCCGAGCTCCTCATTCTTGGTCACGGTTTTGCGTTTCGCGACCCTGTACGGAGTTTCCCCCCGAATGCGGTTCGACCTGACGGTCAACGAATTCGTGATGGAAATGCTTGTCCGCCGGAGAGTGGTGGTCTATGGCGAGCATTTCTGGCGTCCCTACGTCCACGTTCGCGACGCGGCGCGCGCCGTCATGGACGTCCTGAGAGCGCCACGGGAGGCAATCGCCGGCCAGGTTTTCAACGTCGGCGACACCCAGGAGAACTACCGCAAGGTGGACCTGGTCGAAGCGATTCGGAAGCGTGTCGGCGATTGCGATGTGCAGTTTATTCACAAGGCAGAGGACCCTCGGGACTACCGCGTGTCGTTTGACCGCATACGGGATCGGCTCGGCTATACCATAGCGCGGCGGTTGACCGACGGGATCCACGAGATCGCGGCGGCGATCGAATCCGCGGTATTTGACGACTTGAGCAGTCCGCTGTACTACAATGTCAAACCCTCGTGAGAGGGGGAGGATCATGCGTGCCGTAATTCTTGCTGGAGGTAAAGGGCAGCGCCTGAAGCCCTTCACCGTCAATTTCCCGAAACCACTCATGCCGCTTGGTGACCGACCTGTGCTTGAGATTTTGATTCGGCGGCTCATCCGGTTCGGCATCACGGACATCACGCTCACCCTCGGGCATCTTGCGGAGTTGGTCAGAGCCTATTTCGAGCACCGCAAGAGCCTGGTCCAGGAGACTGCATTGCGCTTCGTGGTGGAGGATGAGCCGACGGGAACCGCCGGGTCTCTGTCGCTGGTCCCCGACCTCGACGACACGTTCCTGGTCTTGAATGGGGACCTGTTGACCAACCTGGACTTCAACCAATTGGTGCAGTTCCATCATAACCAGAAAGCGATGTTGACTGTTGCCACGCATGCTCGTCGGGTGAAGATAGACCTGGGCGTAATCCAGCTCAACGGCAATCATGAAATCACGCACTATATAGAAAAGCCCGAGACCACCTATCAGGTCAGCATGGGAGTTTACGTGTATGAGCCCGGGGTGTTAAAATATATCGAGCGGGGTAAGTATTTGGACTTCCCCGACCTGGTCCTACGGCTCTTGAAGAATGGGGAACGTGTCTGCGCCTATCCCACCGATTGTCTCTGGTTCGACATCGGGCGGCCGGACGACTACGCGAAAGCCCAGGAGCTTTACTCCGAAAGGAAGGAAGAGCTCGACCTTGTCTAACTGGCGGATTCCCCTGAGCGACCTGAGCTACGGAGTCGAGGAGGAAGGGGCAGTTCTGCGCGTCTTACAGAGCGGTTGGCTCTCCATGGGGCCGGAAGTGCGCTCCCTTGAAGAGGAGTTTGCTCGTTTCATCGGTGTGAAACACGCGATTGCCGTCACGAATGGAACGGCGGCGCTGCACCTATCATACCTTGCGCTTGGCCTTGGGCCGGGAGATGAAATCCTTCAACCAGCGGTCAACTTTGTGGCGGCAGCGAACATGGCGGTTGCCGTCGGAGCCACCCCGGTGTTCGCGGACATCATCGGAATCTCTGAGCCGACGATTGACCCGGATGACATGGATCGCCGCATCACGCCCCGAACGAGAGCGGTCGTCGTGATGCACTACGGGGGCTACCTCTGTCGAATGGCCGAGGTTTCCGCCCTTTGTCAGCGGCACGGGCTTGCCCTCGTGGAAGACGCCTGCCATGCCGTCGGCGCCCGATACCTCGATGCAGAGCAAAGTCCTGTGCACGGCAAGTTCGCCGGCAATCTCGGAGACATTGCCTGTTTTTCATTCTTCAGCAACAAGAACCTCGCAACGGGCGAGGGGGGGATGGTGGTGACCAATCGAGACGACCTGGCGGACCGCCTGCGGCTGCTCCGATCGCATGGCATGACCACTCTTACGTGGGAGCGCCACAAGGGCCACGCGAGTTCGTACGACGTACTGCTGCACGGTTACAACTATCGTCTCGATGAACTTCGGGCGGCTTTGGGGAGGGCACAGCTTGAGAAATTGCGACAGAATAACCGGCTTCGGGGGGAAATTGTCGCCGCTTATCGTCGGCAGCTTGCCGGGCTGCCCGGCTGGACCATCCCTTTTGCCGACTACTCCGGAGATAGCGCCTATCATCTGATGGTTGCCGTAGCTCCCGACGAGGCGGCCCGTGGAAAGGTCGTGAAAACCCTCCACGAAGCTGGCGTTCAGACAAGTCTGCATTATCCCTGTATCGCGGATTTCGAAGCGTTCGAGAAGTTCAGCGCGGATGGTTTGGAGCGCAGTCGGTCGTTTGCCAGGCGTGCGATTACGCTCCCTCTCTTTCCGGAAATGGTGGAGAAGCAGGTTGAGGAGATTTCTGCGCTGATTGGTCAGGCACAGGCAGGCCGGGGGAACTTGGGGAGAGGAATATGAGGGTGATGTTGCTTGCTCCGGGGCTTGACGTTCACACGAACCGCTTCCTCAGTTGGCTGGAGAAAGCAGGCTGCGAAGTGATTTTCGTGGATAAAGTGAAGCCGAAAAATCTGGACCCTTGGTGCAGCCGTTTTGTGAAATACCCGAGCGGACTTCCCGGGACCGGGAGAAGACTGGCTCGTTTTGACGATTGGGCACGATACCTGCACCTGCATTACCTCTGGAGGCGATTTCGACCAGACGTTGTGAATCTGCATAACGTCTGTGATGAGAGACAATATGATTGCCTCAGGGCGCGGTTGAGGCCTCTTATACTCTCCTGCTGGGGCGCTGACATCAACCGGCTTTTCGTCCCTGGGGCCGACCCCATAGCTCGGATATGCACAGGACGCGTTCTGAGATTCGCGGACCATGTGTTTGCGGACGCCAGGGATGTCCTGGAGAACTGCTGCGTTTTGGCGGGACGCCCGGTTCCCTCCAGTCTGCTTTACTTTGGCATCAACACCGCTCTTTTTCGCCCGGACTGCGCCGAGGCAGCCGAGGCATGGCGGCGCGCCCTGGGGATTCCGCAAAATGCCAGGGTCCTTTTGAGTGTCCGCGCCTGGAGGTGGTTGTACCGGCACGAGTTGATTCTGGAAGCCTTCGCGCTGGCAAGGGCACGGCTTCCTTTCCCCACTGTACTTGTGTTCAAGAGATACAATCCTCTTCCCACGCCCGGGGAGGATAAGGTTTACGAGGAAGACATTCGGGTGAAGGCACAGAGTCTGGGCGTCCAGAATTATGTACGCTGGCTCGATAGGGTCCCCTATGACCAGATGCCCGCTCTTTACTCGTTAGCCGATTTGGTCGTCAACTTTCCCTGTCGGGACGGATTCCCGGTGAGCTTTATTGAGGCCGCCGCCTGCGGCAAGCGAGTCGTCACCAATCGTTTGCCCGCCTACGGAGGAGTCGGACTGGAAGATTTTTTCTGGATGGTCCCAGACCATAGCACGGAGCAGTTGGGACGGGCCATCGCGGAAGCTCTCATGGAACAACCCGAATCGGTTTCCGCCAAAGGGCATCTCGCGCGCCAATGGGCTGTGATGCACGGCGATGAGAAGAAGTGTGTGGAGCATCTCCTAACAGTCTATAGGAGGCTCGCCAAACGCTATACCAGAAACGACTCACCGAAAGGAGTCGCGGATTCGTGCCTCCGCTCGTGAGTGTCGTAATTCCGACGTACAACCGTTCGGCGCTCCTGGTCGAAGCGATTGAAAGCGTTTTGGGCCAGACCTGGCAGGACATCGAAGTCATCGTCGTGGATGACGGGTCCACGGATGATACGCAGCCGGTCTTAGCTCCTTACCGGGCCCGCATCAAGTACATCTTTCAGCCGAATTCGGGCCGCCCCGCTCGTGCCCGGAACGTCGGGACTCTGAACGCATCCGGTGAACTTATTGCGTTCCTCGACTCCGACGATGTTATGCTTCCCCGGAAAATCGAGACGCAGGCCAGATTCCTGCAAAGCCACCCCGACGTCGGGATGGTCGTGAGCGACTTCTCAAGTTTCGCCAACGGCAAGACGCTTTCAATGTCCTTTACCTCAAGCGGGCACCCTCGCTTTCTGAAGCTCCCCAAGACCCTTGTTGGCCCGAAGGAGTACATTCTGTCCAGGGAAGCCTGCGACTGCCTTGCCCTGGACAATTTTGTCGGCACCTCCTCCGTTGTCGTGAGAAGGGAGGTTTTCCAGCAGGTCGGACTGTTTGACGAATCGCTCGATATTCGCCCCTCCGAGGACGTGGATATGTGGTTCCGAATCGCGGAGAGGTTTCCGTTAGGCTACGTTGACCTGGTGCTGCACGCCTATAGAGTCCACGAAGGGAATATCTCCTCCTGGACCGAGAATGTTATCCGCGCCAGAATAGGGACTCGGGAGAAGTTTCTGAAGTCCTCCGTCATTTCAATAAAGACCCGCGGCCAGTTGAGAACTCGGCTGGGCGAATTCTATGTTGCGCTGGCGGAGGTTCAGTTGAACGAGGGAAGGCTTGTCGAGGCGAGGTTCAGCCTCTGGCAAAGCATGAAACGGCGTCCCCTTCAATTGGCTGCCTACAAGTTACTGTGCGATAGCCTCTTGCCGTTCCGTCTGCGGGGACGCCTGCATCGCCTCTACAGCGCCGTGCGACGGGATGCCTCCGCGCTGCGGATGACTCACTCCTGAGAAAGATGCTCGTATCGCCTTTCTCGTATAGCGATCCTGACCCATGATGATAGCGTTCGCCGTTCTCTGCATTCTCATACTCTACACGTACGTCGGGTATCCGATCACGGTTTGGCTGATAGGTGCCCTGCGCCGAAAGACTGTGCGGAAACGACAGTTCGAGCCAATGCTGTCTGTAGTCATTCCGGCCCACAATGAAGCCCCGGTAATTCGCCGCACAGTCTTGAATAAGCTGAAGTCCCTCTATCCATCCGACAAGCGCGAGGTCATTGTCGTCTCGGACGGCTCCGATGACGGCACCGACGAGATTGTTGAATCTCTGGGCATCCCCGGGCTGCAACTGATCCGCCAGGAGCCGAGACAGGGTAAGACCGCGGCCCTTAACAGAGCCGTGAAAGTTGCGAAGGGCGAAGTGATTGTTTTCTCAGACGCAAACTCCCTGTACGGGGAGGATGCGCTGCGGCATTTGGCCGCGAACTTCGCCGACCCCGCCGTCGGATATGTCACCGGCAAACTGAGCTATGCAAATCCGGATGGAAGCGGTGTGGCTGAGGGCTGCGGCGCCTACATGAGGTACGAGAACCTGTCGCGGACCCTTGAAACCCGTTGCGGCTCCATCGTGGGAGTCAACGGCGGCATAGACGCCATGAGAAAGGACCTGTACGTGGACATGTCCCCGGACATGCTGCCGGATTTCATGTTGCCCCTCTCCGTCGTGGAGCGGGGTTACCGGGTGGTCTATGAGCCGAAAGCAACGGTGGCGGAGAACGCCCTCTCGTCGAGCCGGAGCGAATTCCAGATGCGGGTCAGAGTCGCGCTGCGCGCTCTGCACGCCCTTTGGCATATGCGGCGGATGTTCAACCCATTCAAGTATGGGCTGTTTTCTTTTCAGCTCTTGTCCCATAAGCTGCTGCGCTATTCGGTCCCTTTTTTCCTTATTGCTTTGGTCGTCGTCAATACGTGCATGATCACCCGAAGCACGTTCTGGCAAATGGCCTTTGCAGCGCAATGCCTCTTCTACGGCAGCGCGGCTCTCGGGTACTTCCTGTTGCCGCTGCGGCGTCGTTTACCTTCGCTAACTTACTTTCCCCTCTACTTCGTTCTGCTGAACTGGGCGACTTTGGTTGCATGGGTCAGGTTTTTCAGAAAGAAGAAGCAGGTTGTTTGGGCGCCTAGGACGGGGTAGGGGAGAGGTCGAGGCGAGACCAGCACGATGCGTGTGGCAATCTGTTCGGCGGGCGAGCTCTACGGCGGTGTGGAGCAGTTCATCTACATGTACGCTCAACATTTGCAGTCCCTTGACCATGTTGGCGTCATCGTCATCTTATTCTATGAGGGCGTCTTGAGGAATCGGCTGAAGGATGCGGGCGTTGAGACCTATCTTGTGAAGTCTCGCTCGAAGTTTGGCCTGCATGCTGTTTCCGCCGTCGCGGATATTCTTCGGCGCTGCCAGATTGATGTCATCCACACCCACGGGTATAAGGCGAACGTGATATGTGCTCTTGCGGCGCGTCGAACCGGAGCCGCCATAGTGAAAACGGAGCATGGGATAGTGGAGCCTCCCTTGCGGCTCGACCTCAGCATACTGAAAGCCCATTTCTATAGGACGGCCGACCAGCTCGTAACTTTGGCACTCGTCCGGCACATTGTTTATGTCACGCACGATCTGGAGAGGCGTTTCCGCTTTCTCCACAGTTCCAAGAGAAGGATTGTCATCCACAACGCGATTGCGCCGATAGCCGTACCCTCCCATCGGAACGCCGGTGCTTTGAATCGTAACGGCTTCAACATCGGCATTGTGGGGAGGGTGGATAAGGTGAAAGGGCATGCGTTTTTGATGAAAGCGGTGGAAGAGCTATCAGGGTTCGATGATCTGCGGGTCCATATCCTCGGCAGCGGCCCGTTGGAACGCGAGTTGAAAGACTACTGTGTTTCTCGGCGTATAGACTCGAAGGTCACATTCTGGGGTTTCTGCGAGGATATTCATCGCCGCATGTCTGATCTCGACGTGTTGGTTATGCCATCCTTATACGAAGGACTGCCTTACACCGTATTGGAAGCCATGTATCTTCGGGTTCCGATTGTGGCTTCAGCGGTCGGCGGCCTTCGGGAGGTTCTGAGAAACGGTGAGAACGCTCTCTTGGTAGCTCCGGCGGATCACCGTGCTCTGGCACAAGCTATCCGGCGCCTGCACAGAGACCCGGAGCTCCGACGGAAGATCGCTGACAAGGCTTTCTGCGATGTTACGTCTCAATTCATGATGGGCGAAATGGCTCGAAAGTACCTTGCGGTTTACCGCGCAGCCATGGCATATGCCGGGACAGGTTAAAGTGTCTCAGCCCAACAAGAGAACACGCTTTCTGCGACCTCGTGGCGTGCTCCTACCGCTCCTGTTTCGTATTAAGGGCTTGAAGGTCCGTCAGTATCTGTCATTTCTTCAGAAAAGCCAGTACTGGCCGAAAGAGAGACTCGAGGAGCTTCAGCTCAGGAAATTGAAGAGACTGGTCAAGCACGCCTCGGAGACCGTCCCCTACTATCGCGACGCATTCATGCGCCTTGGAATCACTGCCGACGACATCCGAACCCTCGACGACCTCAAGCTCCTCCCGATTCTCACAAAGGAAGAGATAGTCTCGCGTTCGCCTTCTGAATTTCTATCCCCCCATGCCGGGGCAGCCTTCGCCGTCAGGGGAACTTCCGGCACGACGGGGCATCCCGTCGAAGTGCCTGTTGACCGCGATGCGTACTCCTGGTCTGTTGCCGCCAGGTATCGTTGTGAGCAGTGGCACAATATTGCGCTCGGAGACCGGCAGGCGAGGCTTTGGGGCCGTGCGAACGATTCCGCCGGTCAGCGGCTACAGCGAGCGAGAGACGCCGTCTTGGGCAGACGAACAATCACGAGCAACATAATTACTGCTCGGGGCCTGGCTGAACAGGCGGAGAAACTGCTGGCTTACAGGCCGGATTATATCTACGGCTATACATCCATGGTCCTGGCGCTGGCGGAGTGTCTGAGACAGTACCCGGAAGCGACCCGCATGCTCAAGCTGAAAGCAGTGATCTGCACGGCGGAGAAGCTTCACGATTTCCAGAAGCGCTTCCTGGCGGACGTCTTTTCCTGTCCCATTGTGGACGAGTACGGCTGCAGCGAGATAGACGTCATTGCATTTGATTGCGAGTTCGGTCGCAGGCACATAATTTCGGAGAATGTCTTGCTCGAAATAGTAAACGAAGACGTATCTGGCGCGGGGGAGATCATTGTAACCGACCTCAACAACCGTTTGATGCCGCTCATACGCTATAACCTCGGCGATACCGGCTCCTTGTCCGATCGCGGCTGCCCCTGCGGCAGAGAACTTCCGATCCTTTCCGTTGTCCAGGGCCGGACCACCGACCAGTACATAATTACACCGGAGGGGGAGAAGATTCGTTCGGTTATCTTCCCCCACTTTTTGGACAGCCTCGTTGAGCATGGCATCAGGACGAGATGCTTCCGGGTTGTGCAGGAAGAGCTCGATAGGATTACATTCTATATCGTCCTCGACAACCCGCCTGACCGAACCCGGATAGACCCCCTCATTCAACGAGAGCTCGCGCCGCTGCTGGGGAAACACATTGGACTTCGAGTGGAGTACGTTGACCGCATTGAATCTCCAGGGCGGAAGTTCAGCTACTTTGAACCGTGCCTGGAGGCCCAGAGCCTTTGGGGACAAGACAAACTTCAACCGCTGCAGTGCGCCCCCGCCGCAGCCGACCACCACCGCCATGGCTAAACCAACGGATTTGATTTGGGTAACCTGGGAGAATCACAGACGGTCAAGAGAGCTCGCGTCAGCCCTCGGAGTTCCGCTGTTCATAATGATTCACGACGGGAGCTATTTTACAAAAGTCCTTCTGTTGTCAGTAAGAACGGTGGGGTTGCTCATCCGCCTAAGGCCTCACGGGGTCATCGTCCAAAACCCCTCCATGGCTCTAACAACTCTTGTTTGCTTTCTGAGGCCGATTTTCGGCTACAAGGTCATTGTTGATAGACACTCGAATTTCAAATTGGAGACCCGAAACTCCAGGAGTCTGAAGTACAAGATATTCCATCGGTTGAGCCGGTACACAGTCCGCCGCGCAGATTTGACTCTCGTCACCAACTCCTATCTCAGAGACCTCGTCGAGAATTGGGGTGGGCGCGGGTTCGTATTACAGGACACGCTTCCGAAGCTTCGATGCAATCAACCGAGTCCGCCCAGGCCGGCCGGTGAATATAGCGTCGTTTACATTTGCTCGTTCTCTGAAGACGAGCCCGTTGATGAGGTTTTGGAGGCTGCGCGGCGCCTTGAAAACTCGACCGTAGTGCACGTCACCGGCAACGGTGGGAGATACATGGCGCGGAGGAGGCTCTCGCTTCCGGGCAACGTCGTGCTGACAGGATTCCTGCCCGAGAGGGACTTCTTGTCCCTCCTGAGCGCCGCAGACGCCATAATGGTTCTGACAAAGAAAGAGCATTTACTCTTGTGCGGAGCTTATGAGGCGGTGAGCTTGGAGAAGCCAGTCATCCTATCCGACACCCGGTGCCTCCGGGAATACTTCCGGGACGGACCTGTTTACAGTCTCAATTCTGCCAACGATATCACGCGGGCGATTCAATCCGCAATTACAGACAAGCGGGCCCTCACTTCAAAAATCAGGGCCCTTCGGGAGGAATTAGAGGTTGATTGGGCCTCACGCTTTCAAGAACTCACAGCCGCGCTTGGAAACCTTTAGCCGCGCGGTGGTGACCACGGTTCTCGATTGAGAGCGTTTACTCCGATAAGGGAGGTGGAAGTTATATGCCGGGTCTATTCGGTGCCTTCAACTGCGATGCCAGATACCAGAACGCCTTGAAAGAGCGTTTTTCTGCTCTGTTCGACTCCTGTGAGTGGAAGCAATTCCCCAATGGCATCCTTGGCGCACACGCTTTTGACGGCGGTGCTCTCCAGCAAACAGGGAGTGCCTGCCATTACGTCGTGGATGGCGAGAGCTGTATCTATCGCGCGGCGAGAACACCGGCAAAGAAAGGCGCCCCTCTCCTCTTTAACGTTCGGGATGGAAGGTTCGAGACCACGGAACTCTGCAAAGGGAATGTCGTCCTTCTCGACGAGTCGAGGTGCCTGCTCTTTTTGTCAACCGACTGGTGCGGGGTCTTCCCTTTGTATTACGCCCAAATGGACGGGGGCATTCTTTTCTCCAGCCACTGCAAGCCCCTCGCCGCGGTCATTGGTTCTTCGCGTGATTATGTCGGGGCCGTCGAATACATGCTGTCTGCCTACTTCATCGGCGACCGCACCCCCTTTCAAGGAATCCACAGGCTTCTCCCAGGCCAGGCTCTGACGTATTGTCTGAAAGACAAAACAGTTTCTCTGGAAGAAAGGAGTCGCTACTGGAGCGGAAGTCTGCATCCCGACTCTCCCGAATTGAACATCGGCCATGTTTGGGAAACATTTCTACAAGCTTGCCGACGTTGTTTTGACCTGACCGAGACCCACGGCATCATGCTTTCTGCTGGGTGGGATTCACGGCTTGTCCTGGCTGGGCTCCTCCACCTGTTCCCAAAGAGTCGGATCCGCTCCATCAGTTTCGGCGATCTCAAAAGTCGAGAACTAAAGCTCAGCAGGCGACTCGCTCGCTCGAGTGGTGTCAAACATCTTGAGCTTCCCCTAAAGGATCATTTAACGGATATGGGTCAGGTGAGAAAAATATTCGAGCGCTGCGAGACAGCGGCATATCCGTACTGGTACCGTGCCGTTCAACATCTTGCTGCGGAGGGGGTTACATGCGTTTGCGGTGGTTTGCAGGGTGAGGTTTTCGGCGGGCACTATGGGGTGGGCGAGCTTCAGGGACCATGGCAGAAAGTGATGTACTTCGGCTCGCACGTGGTTCCTGTGCAGATGCCGACAGGCTCGCGGCCGCAGGACTTTGAACAAGCCGTCGGGCTGGTTGAACACGGTTATGATCGCCGGCCCTGGTACATCAAGGAGGATTTCTGGCAAAGCAGCCCCAGGCTGCGAGAGGCTATCCTCAACGACATCCATGCCGAGGTGAAGCGGTATAAAGTGGCCGGTGTTACAAACGCAGATCAGTTCTTTGAAGCGTTCAGGGCTGAGCATGCCGGAACTCAGTGGTTTTGCGGCCAGATACTAACCTGCCGCGCCGGTGTTGACATCGCTATCCCGTTCGCCGACAGGGAGTTCATGATGCTTGCCAGTCGAACTCCCATGAGGTTGAAGATATACAACTCCTTGAGCCGGAAACTGCTGAAGGCTTTTGCCCCCCAGCTATCGAGGTACCCGACGGGCGCCACGCTTGTTCCAGCGAATTTCCCTGTGATTCTTCAGGAGGCGAGCCGCTTGCTGAGGTGGGTAGTAGACCGAACTGCATCCAGTCTGTATTTCGCGTGGGGGCGAAGAATTGACCTACTTCACTCAGACTGGAGGAACATCCCCGCGCTCCGTGATGGTGTCGCGTTGAATCGGTTGACGGATGACATCCGCCTCGACCTCCTTGACAAGGTGGCTATCCGGAGGTCCATTGCGGACATCGCAAGATTAGAAACGAGAATCCGTCCTGAGGCCCTTGCTCACCAGCTTCTCAGAATCTACACGATGGATTTGATGCTCCGGTAGGCGCTGTGCGCCTTGTCAAATAGGCGAGGAACGTGTAAACTGATTCGAGACGTTCCGACATGGAGTGCGCGTCCGCGGGGGTTGTGCAGGAGGCCGATAACCCCAGAGGGTTGGCATAGATGTTGCAATCTCCGCTTTGCGTGGACACCAGAGTGTCTGGGGTCCCACACGCAGCGTGAGAAGCACGTTTTCCGCATTAGCGGAACAGGTGAGCGTAGCACATGGGCTCAGGCGAAATTCGTATCGGGCCGTCGGAGGTTTAGCATGAAAGTCAAAGTAGTTGTGGTGGCTCTGTCTGACGTGGTTTTCTCGCTCTGTATCGCTTCAGCCGCCGTGGCTGTCGAAGTGTATTCAACGACTCGTGCTTGGCAGCATCGGCAGAGTGTCAGGATCGAAGGCTCGGGCTTTGGCGCACATGCGGATAATTCCCCAAACGACCCGAGCACCTTATCCGTCAAGTTCGATGACTTCGAGAACGGAGTTAACGGACAACCCGTACAGAACGGGTGGTTTTGCGATGGGACCCGGCCGGTCTATACAAACCAGAATCAGCGCACTGGCTCGGGCTTGTCCAGCTACCACCATTTCCATGACAACATCTATCGGTGCTTCATAGGATTGGCGGACCTTGGCGCGACGGAAATTTACATGAGTTACTGGCGAAGGCTTGACCTCACCTATCTCATTGACCCCAAAAATTTCAAGGAACTTCGGTTTCATGGGACAAATGCCAGGGAGAACCCAATGATCACTTGGGGCGTCAATGCCGCACCCGCGCCCGGTCAAGACCTGACGGTTGCCTTCTATGCGGATGAGGCGGCGGGCACGTGTTGGCAGGGTGGATTGTATCGCAACGGCTATTGGGACCGCAGAGAGCTCTGGATCAGGATAGGGGACAACCCGGGACAGCGTTTCAAGCTCTGGGAAAATGCGCAACAGATCGTTAACTATGCCTCGCCGTCGGATTTCCCCGGAGGTTCCGGACCATACCTGGGCGATGATGGGACCTTTCAATACTTTGGGTTAGGGTTCTACTTGAGGTCGGGCAGCGACGGTGTCACGCAGTTTGATAACGTGTACATAGACAACACGCAAGCCCGCGTTGAGATCGGCAACGCGGTGACTTGGACAGGCTGCACGCACCGAGAAATCCAAAATCCCACTGCCTGGTCCGACACGTCGGTATCTGTGACGGTCAGCCAGGGCTCCTTCCTGAACGGTTCAAAAGCGTACATCTATGTCATAGATGCCAACGGGAATGTCAATTCCCAGGGGTTTGCAATCACCCTCGGCGAGGCGCCAATAGCTGACCTGACTCCGCCTTTCGTGAGCGGACAATCTCCCTCGCCCAACGCGCAAAACGTGCCCGTCAACTCCAGCGTCGTCCTGCACGTGCAGGATTCCGGCGACGGAGTGGACGTCGCTTCCATCGCGGTGAAGGTGAACGGGGCGGCTGTGACGCCTCAGATTACAGGCACATCTTCGGACTACACGGTTACGGATGTCGCGGCCTCGCCTTTTGCCTACAACGCAACCGTGACCGTCACGGTCAACGCTCGCGACCTCCACAGCCCGCCGAACGTCATGAGCGAGGCGGCTTACTCGTTCAAGACCGCTGCGGGAGACACAGATCCACCCTTCGTCACTGGACAGTCCCCCACGCCCAACGCGCAAAACGTGCCCGTCAACTCCAGCGTGGTTCTGCACGTGCAGGATTCCGGGGACGGAGTGGACAAGGGGTCCATCGCATTAAAGGTGAACGGCATTGCCGTAACGCCTCAGATAACAGGCACATCTTCGGACTATACAGTTAGTTATGTTCCAGCTTCGCCGTTTCCTTACAACAGCACGGTGGCGGTGGCGGTGAACGCCCGCGACCTCCACAGCCCGCCAAACGTCATGAGTGAGGTGGCTTACTCGTTCAAGACCACTGCGGGAGATACAGCTCCACCCACCGTTACGGGACAATCTCCCGCGCCCAGCGCTCAGAATGTAGCGGTTACTTCCAAGGTTGTTTTGCACGTAGCGGATTCCGGGGATGGAGTTAATGTCGGGTCAATTTCGATGAAGGTGAACGGCGTTAGAGCTACGCCGCTGATAACGGGTCCCCCTTCCGACTACACGGTTACTTACACGCCAGCGTCGCCGTTCCCCTACGGTGCCAGCGTGACCGTGACCGTCAACGCGCAAGACCTTCATACCCCGCCGAACGTCATGACTCAGGTCGCGTACTCCTTCACCACTCAGCCCGAGGGCGCCATAACCGAAGAATGGGGCGACGGCGCGTCCTCGAACCATCCGGGCACCGTCCAGGACACGTACATAAACCTCAATTCGGAGAACTACTCGTCGGATGCGACCAGCCTCAACGCCTACACCTGGCCTGCTAACAGCCGTGCCAATGCTATCGTGGTGAAGTTCGATTTGTCCGCCATACCCACGAACGCGGTTGTTACGTCTGCAAAGTTGTATCTGTATCTGTTTGAGGCGGGCGGCGACGCCACGTATGAGATCAGCGTTCAGAAGGTTATAAACGTGAACCCTGTCATTTCCGGCGCGACCGGTTATACCTGCGATGGAACAAATCCGTGGACGCCGTACCAAGGACTCTACGACAATGTCCCCCTCGGGCAGTCCGATATCGCGGCCGCCGATGACACGATCGCCATAGACACAGCGCTAGGCTATAAGGAGTGGACAGTCACCGAAATGGTGGCTGCTTGGGTAGCCAATCCCGCCAACAATCGCGGTTTGATGTTGAACTCGGACCCGACGGCGGCTGCTGACGCTCACAGATTCTTCCGGCCGTCCGAATACTCAGACGCCAGCCAGCGGCCGCGGCTGGTAATCAGTTACACCGTTGGCTCGCCGCCGCCACCGCCCGGCGCCCCTGGGAAACCCGTTCACGTGGATTAGGCGCTCGTGAGAGCCGAAGGGGGCCAAGCACCCTACTTTTCCCCTGTGCGCATGAGGGCTCGCTGCGTCCCTTGAAACGCAGGCTGAACATCCGCGAATACACTACGACTCGGCATCGCTCATGTTGTTCATCCTCTTACCGGCTTACAATGAGGGAAGGGCCCTGCCGACACTGCTGCAAAGGGTCTCCCGGGTCTGCCAGGATCATAACCTCGATTACCGCGTCGTCGTTGTTGATGACGGGAGCACGGATGACACCGCGAAGATCGCGGAAGCATACCGCCAGCGTATGGCGGTCTCGGTGCTGCGGCATCCCGTCAACATGGGATTGGGAAAGGCCATCAGGACCGGAATGTCTCACTTCAGCCAGGTTGCTGGTCCGGGCGACGTTCTGGTCACCATGGATGCCGATGACACGCATGACCCCAAGACCATCCTCGCCATGATGGCAAAGGCTCAGCATATGTACGATGTTGTGATCGCGTCTCGCTATGCTCCCGGAGGCGAGGAGGTCGGTCTTTCAATTCTCAGAAGGGTCCTGAGCCGAGGGGCAAGCGCTTTGCTGAGATTGTTTTTCCCCATAGCTGGGGTCAGGGACTACACGTGCGGTTTCAGGCTGTATCGTCATTCGGTCTTGAGGAAAGCGCTTCGCAGATATGGCGACCAGTTTGTCGAGCAGCCAGGCTTTGTATGTATGGCGGAGATATTGGTCAAGCTGTCTGCCGTTTCCGCGAGAGTCGGCGAGGTTCCGCTGATTCTGCGATATGACATGAAGGCCGGGCGCAGCAAGATGAAAGTGGCAGCGACCATCGGCCGATACATGGTCTTCATCGTTCGAGCGAAAACTCGGGGGCTTGTGAGTTTGAGGCACCGTACACCGCGATCTGAGGGGAACCCATATGGAAACTCGGCGTAACCTCACCAAAGCCAAGTGGCTATTGCTCGCCATAGTCATCGTGGCGAGCTTCGGGACAAGGCTGTACCGCATAGGATGGAGCTATTGGTATGACGAGATACCCACCTTCTCAGAAATAAATATTTTATTCAAGGAGCCTCTCCTGTCCAAGGAGGTTCCTAAGGATGCGTGGGCGGGGACAGCGTTTGTATTGACGCGGGTAATGCCCGTCGGCTATGCCCTCAATGGTCTGACCCGTCATCTGGTCGGCAAGGGCGAGGCCAAAGTCCGCCTGGGGGTCGCTTTCTCTGGCGCAGCCGCCATAATCTTGATCTTCTTTCTTGCGACGAGGCTTTACGGGGTGACGCTGGGGATGCTCCTTGCGGGAACTCTTTTGGTTTGGCCGTGGCACCTGTTTCACAGCCAGAGCTTTCGTTTCTACAGTTACGCGCACCTGTTCATGTCGCTGGCGCTTTTGACCTACGCGACGGGCGCCGCAGAACAGAAGGCTCGCTGGGGGATAGCCGCAGGAGTGCTGTCCGGATTGGCTATTTTCAGCCACACCGTCTGTTCCTTCATGGTGGGGCTTTGCATAGTCTTCGCGCTCAAGAACCTGCTCACCCCGCGAGGCAGGAAGTTGAGGGCGTTCCGGGCATATCTGTTCAGTGTTTCGCCGTTCGTAGTGGCCCAGCTGCTGGTACTCGCAACGCTTCTGCCCCGCAAGCCCGTGGGATTCTCAGACACCTACACGATCGCCCATAACGTTACGGGCTTCGTGTTTAACCTGGGATGGCCGGTATTCCTGCTTTATCTGACAAGCTGGGCATGGCTTATCAAGGAGGAAAAAGACGACACCGACAGACTATGGGCATTTCTGAGTTGCGGGCTGCTCCTCCTGGCGGTTGGGGGCCCCCTGGCGGCGCCCGCCTTCCGGCCAGACTATTTGTTTGCAATGTGTCTCCCCGTCCAGTTGCTTGCCTCGAAGAGCGTACAGAAAGTCGTGCATCGTATTTCGCTGAGGACCCGTCTCTTCGCCTGCGTGTTTGGCGCCGGAATCGTCGCCATGCCTCTGCCGTCCACCGTCAGCTACTATTTGGACGGTAAACGTGCCGATTACCGAGCGGCAGGCGAGTACATATCGCGTCACATCCGGGACGGCGACACGGTCGTTTCGGAGAGCCATGTGCTCTTAGAGTACTATTTGCGGCGTCCCGTCGCGGCGCTGCGCGAATCGCAACTGCCGAACCTGGGGG
Source organism: uncultured Verrucomicrobiota bacterium (assembly GCA_964516325.1). Lineage (GTDB taxonomy): Bacteria > Auribacterota > JABMQX01 > JABMQX01 > JABMQX01 > CAZFAP01. The sequence continues at coordinate 3,784 of CAZFAP010000040.1, read as the reverse complement.
CGTCGAGCCGGTGCTGGGTGGTAATAGAGTACGGCAGACGCGGCATCCGGCCCGAGATTGACGGGCATCTGACCGGGCGCGCGAGACGGGTTGCCCACATTCGACGCCATCGCCTGGACTACGACGAATATACCGTGGACATTTTTCTGCTTGAACCCGGGAACGCTCCCCCGGCATCCGGCGTGGGGGCGGAATGAGACGTGAGCGCGTCGGGGGGAGAAGCCGCTCTTCGTCTTCGCCCGAAACATCCTGAAAAGCCATAGGTCTTGTCGAGTATGTGGAGGCTGCTATGAGGAATCTGTTGTTAATTCTCGTTGCCATAGTCTTGGGGTCGTTCGGACAGGTATTCATGAAGAAAGGGATGATGACATTCGGCTCGGTCACCCTGACGACCATATGGAGCCAGCTTGTCAGAATCCTCACAATCCCGTACGTTTTGATGGGTTTTGCTTTCTTTGGCGTAAGCGCGATCCTTTGGCTGGTCGTGGTCTCGAGGAACGACCTGAGCTACGCCTATCCCATGGTCAGTCTCGGATACGTCCTCGTGCTCCTGGCATCAGCCTTCTTCTTCAAGGAGAACATCTCTCTCGTTCGAGTGCTTGGTGTAGCTCTCATATGCGCCGGAGTCTGCCTGGTGTCGAAAAGCTGAGGGCACTGAGGCCGGAACGGCCAAGCTTGTGGGAAGAGACCCCTGCAAGACCCTGGATACTGTGATGGCCCCGGTTCGAGACCGAACCGAGCATGCGAGAATAGCAAAGCCAGTAAACCCGCACGGGGACGGCTGGGCCTCGGAAAGAATCGTCAGCATCCTCATTCGAGGAGAACTTGGACGGGCTGCACCGCTGAGGCGCATCGGGTTGACCAAAAATACGTCTGTACTTCGCAGGTAAGGCGGACAGCCGCATTGGGAGGAATTCTTGTGCCGGAGCTTGAGCCTCTCGGATCGGGCACGAACGGCCCCCTTCGCGTCCTCGTGGTGGTCCCGGCGCACAACGAGGAAAAGAACATCGTCCCACTGATTCGTGAGCTGAAAAGGAGTCTTCAGGCCTTACCGGCTGGTGTGAACTCGGAAATCTTACTTGTGGACGATTGCTCGACCGACCAGACGGCGCGGCTCGCCTCTGCGGAAGGGGTATTGACGCTGAGGCTGCCGATCAATCTGGGCTACGGCGGCGCCTTACGGGCCGGCTACACTTTTGCCATTCGAAAGGGCTTCGACGCGGTAGTTCAGTTGGATGCCGACGGCCAGCACGACCCAGCGTCCATTGGGACGTTGCTGGATCCCATCCAGCAGGGAATGGCGGACATCGTCGTGGGCTCCCGGTGGCGTTCGGCTTCCGAGTATCGGATGCCGCTCACCCGTCGCCTGGGCCAGCGGTTCTTCGGCAGTGTGATGGGCCTTCTCGGCGGAAGCAGGGTGCATGACCCCACAAGCGGATACCAGGCGCTCTCCTCCAGGGTGATTCGTCTTTTTGCGAGCGAGGAGTTCCCGGCGGACTATCCCGATGCGAATGTGCTGCTTTTCTTGCAGCTTTTGGGTCTGCGAGTTGTCGAACGACCGGCTGTTTTCCGTGAGAGGCGTAGTGGGCGCTCCATGCACTCGGGCTTATTGCACCCGGTGCTTTATTCTCTGAAGATGGCATTTTCCATGATTGCTGTCGCTCTTCGGGTTCGGTTCGGTCTCGAAAGGCGCTTCACCCAGACCGCAAAGCAGAAAAGTTGAGGGACTGAATCATGTTGGAGTTGACTTTACATCAGCGGATTGTAGGTATCGCCGGTTCGGTCTTGTTATTTGCACTTGTGCTCTACCTTCTGGTGCGCCGCAAGCTGCTCGAGGGATTCGGCGTTGTCTGGTTCGTCGCTGCTCTGGGCAACCTCGTGCTCATGCTTTGCCCTCCCTTGTTTCGGAGCTTTGGCGCCGCTCTCGGAGCGAAAACCCCCAGCACCGTTGTATTTCTCATGGCGGTCCTTCTGCTGATTGGCGCTTGTCTCCACCTCTCGGCGATTTGTTCCAAGCTCCGAAAGCAGGTAACAGCGCTGGCTGTGGAGATGGCTCTTCAGTCCGAGACGGTGACTCGTCTTACCGGCAGTCCTTCCTCCGCGCGGGACAAAGAAGGAGCAAGTTGAGGCCCTTGACAGACGGCGCCGTGGCTTTCCTCGTGGAGCTGGATGGGATCTCATTCAGAGCATCACTCGCGCATTGGCATATTTCAAACCCGACTCACTTCACTCGATTCCTCGCGCAAAAAGTGGTTCGGATTTTCGTTGAAGGGGGCGACGTTCCGGTGAAGACGGGAGTGAGCGTATCCCAGGCGAAGGCCGGCAGCGGCGCCTTTGAAGCGGCCTGTGGACTCGTGGGCGCCCGCGAATCCGCGTCGCCGTCGGGCCAGGGTACAACCAGCATGGTTACATCCCGATGATCTATCTCGTTTACTGTTATTTAGTCCTGTTCATCATACGGCCCTTCGATAACTGGCGTTTCCTGGGCGCCATTCACCTGGAGCGAATCTATGGCGTCATCATGGTCGCGGCGCTGTTCCTGACGTCTCATAAGCGCAGCATCCGCTGCCTCCAGACCACGCTGGTCTTTGCCTTCCTTGGCGCCCTCGGAATGTCGTTTGCCTTTTCCTATAAGCCACAACTCGCCTGGCTGGCATTTTACAAATACTGCACGCTCGTTGTGTTCTACGTGGTCATTCTGGCCACGATCAAGAACGAGGCTCAACTTCGTGGTTTTGCCATAGTCTATGTCTGCACCATGGCTGCCTACGACCTCCTTTCGCTCAGGGAGTATTTCTTCTTCGGGCGTGGGGCCTGGTCAGGGCAGATCTGGCGAATGGTAGGTTTCGACACGACCTTTGGAGGTCCAAATTCTTTTGCCGCAAGCGTCGCCTACTCGATGCCCTTTGCGTTCGGGTTGCTCAGAGGGCACGCTCGATGGCGAGTTCGATTGGCTGTCGGTGCATATGCCGCCCTGGGCTTTGCCTGCATAATCTTGACCGGCTCAAGGTCTGGGCTGCTGACGTTTCTCCTGGTTTGCCTCCTCTACGTCCTATCGCTTCCGGGTAGGCGCAAGTTCTACGCCGTTGTCGGATTCCTCGCATTTTTCCTGATTTCCTGGCCCCTCGTCCCCGCCGACAAAAAAGCAAGAGTGATGACGCTCTTTGGAGAGCATATGAATGAGGGAGAGCGTGGGTCTGCGGAGGCCCGCATACGGGGCGAGGGTTTCCAGTACGGGCTTCGGATGTTTTTGCAGCGCCCTGTGTTCGGGGTTGGGCTTGGCTGCTTTGCCTCTTACCAGAAGGAGCAACTGGGTGGGAGCTTCGCGGACGCGCACAACCTGTACGGGGAGTTGCTTGGGCAGCTCGGCGTATTGGGCACGCTCGCTTTCGCCGTTCTCGTCGGAGTTGCGTTCAAGAACGCGCTGTATGTCATGAAGCGCGTTCGGATGGGAACCGTGCCGCGTGCCTCCCCCACGGCATGGGTCGCCTGGGCGGTGCTGATCATGCTCGTCCTTCTTCTCTTCGAGGGCTGGGCGAGCCACAACCTGGATCGCTACAACTGGCTCTGGGCGGCGGCCATCGCGGAGTTGGCCAGAGGCTTTGTGCCGCGCAAGAATGCCGCCGGGCAAAAGACTTCCTTGCAGGAGATTCCGGAAGGCGCACAGGCTGCGCTATCGGCCTGAATCCGCGTGGTGGATTGAAATCCCGACCGTAGCCCACTTGTTTGACCGTTCGGGGGGTCCCCCAACAGACGGAGGCGAAAACAGAAACCATCGTAACTT
>CAZFAP010000039.1:0-29900 GCA_964516325.1 uncultured Verrucomicrobiota bacterium | reverse complement strand
TTAAGCCGAATGGTGTTTAGACGTGGTCTCGTCCTATCTTTTGCATCAGCCGACGCCGGTTGGTAGAATTAAAAAAACGGGCGCGAGAGCGACAACACGTTCCACGCACTCGAGATACGCACTGAGGGCGCGAGCGAATGTCCCCTTACTACATTGCCATAGATGGTGGAAGCTCCAAGAGCACCGGGCTGCTTGCCGACCAGGACCTTCGTGTTCTTCACCGTGCTTCCGCAGGCTGCGCCAACTATCACATAGCGGGACTCGCAGGCACAGAGAAGACGCTCCTAACCCTCATCGAATCCCTTTCTTCCGCCGCGGGGCTTTCTCCAAAAGAGATCGCAGGTTTCTGCTTTGCTCTTTCCGGCGTGTCGCGCCCGGCTGATTTCAGAAGCATTGGGGAGGTTCTTCGCCGGCACCTCATTCACAAGAAATCGAAGGTTATCCCCGACGCGGAGGCGGCGCTTCTCGGCGGGACAAGCAAAGGCTTCGGTTTGGCGATAATCTCCGGCACAGGCTCAGTTGTTTTCGGCAAAAATCGCGACGCGAAAACCAAGAAGGTGTCTGGGCATGGGCATCTGATTGGAGACCTGGGAAGCGGCTACGACCTCGGCATCCGGGCGCTCCGGGCGCTCCTCGCAGCAGCCGAGGGCAGCGGAGAGAGAACGAAATTGACCGGCAGGATTCTCGACGCCATTCCTTTGAAGGGCGAGGACGAGATTGTCCCCTGGCTTTACGCGCTGGATGACCCCAAAGCCCCCGTCGCCCGACTTGCCCCTGTGGTGATTGCTGCCGCAGACCACGATGACAATGTCGCCGGGGCAATTCTCCGTTCGGCCGCGGAAGAGCTTGCTAACCTTGCAGCCTTCACGGCGTCGCATCTTGGGTTGACAGGCGAACCTCACGACGTTGTGCTCTGCGGCGGCGTATTTCAGAACAATCCCTCATATTTTCACTTGATGCAATCGGTCTTATTAGAGAAAATCCCCGGCGCCAATCCTATGCGACCGGAAAATGAGCCTGCATTCGGCGCACTGGTGGCACTTCTTGGGCGTCCTGGCACACTGTCGAGCAGTGCGCCCGGCGAAAACCGCGGCACGAAAGCCGATCCCGCGTCGCCTTCACAGTAATTACCTCCGCTCAACAGGCAGCCCTCGGGCGAGCACCTTGCGTTACAGTGCGGAAATGAGAGGATTATGAGTTCAGTTCAATGCATTTCTCTGGACGGCGCCTGGCTTTTCAGAGGTTTCGAGACGTCCGCGGACGAGACTTGCGACGCCGAAATCGCAAAACCGGACTACCACGTCTCCAACTGGCAAGAAGCAATTGTTCCCGGCGTGGTCCATCTTGACCTCATGCGAAATGACCTCCTGCCGGACCCTTTCGTCGGCATGAATGAGAAAGAAGTCGCCTGGGTCGAGAAGAACGATTGGTGGTATCGGAAAGAATTTGAGGTCAGTCCGTCATTTCTCGAAGCCGGCCAGATCCTCCTCCGGTTTGATGGGCTCGATACCTTTGCCACGGTCTGGCTCAACGGAACAAAGCTCGGCTCAACCGACAACATGTTCATACCCTGGGAATTCAGGGTCAAAGAATTCCTCCTCCCCGGCAGAAACGTTCTCGTGGTGAAATTCTCTTCTCCGACGGCGACCCTCGAGCGGATTGAGCAAGAGAAGGGGAAGCTCGTGGCTGCGTTCAATCCGCCGCGAGTCTATGGCAGGAAAGCGCAATATTCCTTCGGCTGGGACTGGGGACCGCGTCTTCCGACAAGCGGCATCTGGAGGCCGGTGTCCCTCATCGCCTATCGCCACGTACTCATCCGCTCCCTCCACGTCACGACGACCGTCCTGGACGATCAGAGCGCCGTGTTCCATATCTCCGCCGAGGTCGAGAGCCTCACGGACTCGGCGGTCAATCTCTCGGCGAACGTCGGCTGTGGCGAAGAAGGGTATTCGTCCAGCGCGGACGCGAGGGTTGTCCCCGGCGAGAACTCTTTGAGCCTCGATTATCGCGTGCCCTTCGTGAAACTGTGGTGGCCGGCAGGCTATGGAGAACAGCCGATTTACACCGTGAAGGTCGTCATCTCCGCTTCCGGAGAAATCCTCCACGAAGCCGAGATCGCTACCGCCGTCCGCAAGGTCGAGCTCCTTCAGGAGGGCGACGCGGAAGGAAGGTCATTCGTCTTCAAGATTAACGGTGTCCCCATTTTCTTCAAGGGCGCCAACTGGATTCCCTCCGATAGCTTTCTCCCCCGGCAGACTCGGCAGAATTACTCCCATCTTCTGGACATGGCTGTCTCCGCGAACATGAACATGCTTCGGGTCTGGGGAGGTGGGGTGTACGAATCCCACGATTTCTATTCTCTCTGCGACCAGAAAGGGATTGCCGTCTGGCAGGATTTCATGTTTTCTTGCGGAGAATATCCGGAGGAGGAGTGGTTTCAGCGGAAAGTCAAGAACGAGGCCGAGATTGTTGTCAAACAGTTGCGGAATCATCCCTGCATAGTGCTTTGGTGCGGGAACAACGAGAACGACTGGGGCTTTCACGAGAAGATGTGGGGCATAGGGCACGAGGCCTTTCTCGGCAGAACGATTTATCACGAGATTCTTCCGGAGGTTTGCTTAAGGCTCGATCCGACTCGCCCCTATTGGCCCAGCAGCCCCTTCGGCGGCGAGAACCCGAATTCCGAGTACATGGGCGACCGGCATAGTTGGCCAGCTTGTCACGCGAAAGTCGAGGACAAGCGGGGCCCCCGCTGGGACAACGGGCGATTCATCAGCGAGTTCGGATTTCAAGCCCCTCCCATCATGAAGACCATCCGCGATTTCGCTGGTGACGAAGACGATTTTCTCAGCCCGGTCATGCGCTCCCACAACAAACGCGGCGAAGAGGCGATGGATAAGTTGCTGCGCTTGGTCTCCCACTATTTCCCACAGCCGTCGGGAATGGAGGACACGGTAGCTTTCGCTCAGGTCTGCCAGGGTGAACTTCTGCGGGAGGCTATCGAGCATTGGCGGCGGCGGAAGTTCAAAACCTCTGGCGTGTTGATATGGCAGATCAACGACTGCTGGCCGGCGATCAGTTGGAGTTTGATTGACTACTGGCGCAATCCGAAGGCTGCGCATTACATCGTGCAGAGAGCCTTCGCCCCGCTTCTTCTCAGCCTCGTTCACGAAGAGCAGCAGCTCTGCGTCTGGTTGGTGAACGACACACCCAAGCCCGTCTCCGGAACGATTCGCCTGACCCTCTTCGATTTTGACGGCACGCTCTTGCACTCCAAGGACGTTCCGGCATCGGCGCCGCCGCACTCCTCCTTTCTGGTCGGAACAAAGCCTCTCCATGAACTCGGCTTCCTTGACCCGACCCGGCACTTTATTCATGCGCGCTTCGCGGAGCGCGGGCGCCTCGTCGCCGAAGCCACCCTCCTTCTCGCGCGCTTTCGCGAGACCAACGTCCGACGCGCACGCGTCGCCTGGGACGTAAGGAGGGTTGGGAAACAGATGTTCGAGATAGGGCTTCGCTCAAAAGCCTTCGCAAAAGCCGTCTGCGTGGAGTCAAAAGCCGCCGTTGACTACAGTGACAACTTTGTGGATTTGATTCCGGGGGTGAAAAAGTCAATCGTCGTTACCACGAAGCGGGAAATGGGCGCGGACGATTTCTCCGCCGACCTGAAGGTCAGTAACGGGGTCTTCTCATGACGGCGCCCATCGAGATTGATGGTTCCCTAGGAGAAGGGGGAGGGCAGGTTCTTCGCACAGCCCTTTCTCTTTCCATGGTCAGACGCCAGCCCATTCGCATCGTCAACATCAGGGCTCACCGTCCGAATCCGGGTTTGGCCCATCAGCACCTCACTTGCATCAAAGCCGCAAAGCAAATATGTTCCGCGACGACCGCCGGCGCCGAAATCGGTTCCCAGACACTTCAGTTCGAGCCGGGCGAAATCCAGCCGGGGGATTATGCTTTTGACGTGACCACGGCGGGTTCCGTTTCTCTCGTCTTCCAGACGCTTTTTCTCCCTCTATCTTTTGCGAAGGGCGAGTCCCGCATCACCATCCGCGGCGGCACGCACGTCAAATGGAGTCCCTCCTTTGAATTCCTCGAAGACCAATGGCTCTTCTACCTCCGCAAGATCGGCTTTCGCATCTCTCTGCGCCTTGAGAAAGCCGGATATTACCCGCAAGGAGGGGGCGTCTTGAAAGCGGAGATCGAACCCGCTGGGTCGCTCGCGCCATTAGCTCTCTCGGATGGAGGTGCGCTGTCGGGTATTCGCGGCCGCGTTTTCTTTTCCAATCTGAAAGAAAGCATCGCCGCGCGCCAGGTCGAGAAGGCGCAGGGCATCCTCGCCGCTCATGGGCTTTCTGCGGAGATAGAGATGAAAGAATATCCCTCGCCGGGCGTTGGCACCGGCACGCACCTGCGGGCGGCTTTCGAGAACGGCTCTGGAAGCTACACTTCCCTTGGCGAAAGGGGGCTTCCGGCGGAACAGGTGGCAAGGCTTTCGGCGGAGTCTGTCTGCGACTACGTTGACTCCGAGGCGGCTGTTGACCGGTTCATTGCGGACCAGCTCATTGTCCCACTGTTGTTCGCGACCGGCGAGTCGTCCTTCACCTGCGAGCAGGTCACCCAGCACCTTTCCACCGACGCCCAGGTCGTCCAGAGGTTCGGTGGGGCGAAAGTCGAGGTGGATGGAGAGGCGGGACATCCCGGAAGGGGCCACATCGTGCCTGAGAGGCGCCCTTCATAGGCTCGCGACCATTCAGCGGCAAAGAAGTGGCAAGGTTTACGTCCGCGGGAGGGCTTCTGATATGGTCGGACCTGCCTCCATGCCCTGCTGCTATTGTGAATTCCCCATTGTGAGCTCGCAGAATGGATCCATACGCTTTTGCGAGCCATAGAACTCATACGACGCGGCGGTACAGCCGCCGCCACACGCGTCTTTGAGCGGATGGCCGCATGCGACGCATTCTGCAGGTATCGCACTCCAGAAAGCTCTGCACTTTTTTCGTGAGACGATCTCCGCGAAACCTTCAGTGCGCAGATCACCAAGAACAACTGAGGAATGATTACAAGGCCTCAACAGGCCGTTGTGACCTATGGTGTAATACGCGTTGTCCCCGCCACGCGGACACCAGCCGAAGTGAAGGAGTCGGTACTCGGAGATATTTACCAGGCATGGAGGGATGGGGACCGAGCAGACCGATTCGACCCTGTATTTCCTCACGGCCTCTTGCAGCAGATGAAGACTCTGCCTCAGCATTTCCACCGGGGGGACCAATTCGCTGGCATAAGCCTTCATCGCGGAGGTCAGATTTACGCGGTTGTACATGACAGCTCTTGCACCAAGAGCTATCGCCAGCTCGGCCGTACGGAGAACATCAAGCGCGTTGGACCTGGTAGCGACAAAACCGACAGTGAAGTAGCAGCGGTGCCGATTGATGCGCGCCATATTCTGGACGACTCGGCTGAATACCCTCCTTCCCGCCAGTTTGTCATGCAGCCCCGCATTATGGCCCAGGAGCGTAATCTCGAAGTGGATTCCTTCAGGCAACCGCCTAAGCAGGCGACCCGTGAGGAGCAGAGCGTTAGTTATAACAATGGGCTGTAACCCAGCATCCACAATATGACTGACAATCTCAGGCGCATCAGCTCGTAGGAGAGGCTCCCCGCCCGTGAGCACGACATATCTCAGAGGAATGTCATCCTTGACCTTCCGTATAAGTCGTTTGATCTCGCCCGAGGACAAGCCTTTCCCCCTCCCGGGGCCCAGAGGACGCCCGTTCTTTCGCCAGAAGTTGTAGCAATGCCGGCACGCATTGGTACACTGCTCGGTCACTTCGATGCTGATAAGGTGCTGGCTCAGATTGTGTCTACAGCCCCCCGGCGATGTCATTCACTAATTGCTTGCCGAGCCTTGATGGAAGTACGTTCTCCTTCACGAGCCTCTTGACCAGTTCAGTTCTGAGCGCACGGTCGATGTTGACTCGAATATCGGGAACCGGGATGTAGCAAAGAATCATGTAGCAAGGAGCTCTGCGACGCGGGACAACGATAACGACGGGGCCGTCCCGAGGAATGATCACGCGAACCTCGATGCTTTCTCCCAATAGCTCCTCTATTGGCTTTGAGCAGATCACGAAATTCGGTTCCAACACGCTCCTTTTTGCTTCGACGGTAAGGTAATACTTCCCACGAATTCTCGATATCTTCGCCGGTTTTGCCTTGACCCCGTATCTCTCCTCTATCTCCTCAAGCGACATTTCCAGAATGGTCTTCTGCTCAGGCATGGTTCTTCCCTCCCTCTCAGTGTAAACAACAATCACGTGTTTTTCAGTAAGACACAAGGGTCGCTCTTGATAACATCAGTGACCAAGCATGGTAACACCACCTCCTTCGAACCCCAGGCACGATGTCGGATACCCCTCAAAGCTGCTAAGCTCGGCGGGGTTGGCTAAAGAGCCTAATAGTTGCCCCCCGACTTCCCTGAGCGTGCGAGTACAGTCCGCTGTCGGCTCTGGTTACACACACCGCTCCAAACCAATGATTGGCGCCGCTCTTAACTCGCTTTATGAGTGGCTTCGGCGCGACTCCGACACGACCTATGCTCTCTTTGGCAACCCCTTCCTTCATTCTTTCCATCGGGCCCGCTATTCTCATCGAAACGCCTTTGCCTTTAGGCTCCTTTCTTGGTGGACGAATCCTCTGGGCTCCGGATCTTGCGGAGTAAGTCACGTCGGGGATTGGCGACGGTGGCAGAGCGCCCCCAGAGGGCTTCCCGGTTCCCGGGCCCTGATTCGGATCCGACATCCCACCCTCAATACCAGAGATTCATGCCGAGCTCTTCGCATGGTTGGTTTCCCTTGCGGCGCGTACACGTTTCTTCCTGGGTTAGTCAATACGAGGCCCGTGAGATGTATTCCTCGCGACGGAGTCGACCTCGTTGGTTCCCCAGCCTGGCCTCATGGCCCCTATCTCCACAAACCCAAAAGGCACGCGCACGCTCCGACAAGGCTCGTGCTGAATGCCTGCCCTTCTCGCCCGGTGCCGACACGGCCGTCAGATCGGTTGCCTATAAGGAACGGAGGCGATCTCGCAGCTACGCCCGATGCGCTTGAAGCGTTTCGCTTTTTGGAAACCTTTTTACGCCCCTCCGTTTCTGTTGTCAAGCTTTTTTGACTCGCTCTTGCCAAATCCCTCCTAACTTCCGTAATTCAGGAGCTACCCCTGCCGCTTCTTCTCCGTGAGGATCCGGGCGAATCGCCGTTCACTTCGATCCGTCGGGGAAGAAGGGGAACAGCTTTTTCAGTTCCTCCTTCGAGGGTCGGCGACCGTACTCGCAGATTTCAAACGCCTCCGCACTATTGACAGCCTTTGCCCCTTGCTCTCCGTAGAACTCGGCGAGAATGGGACGCCATTCTCCGGGAACGCCGTATTGCCGTCTCTGCTTCAACCACTCGAATCGCTCTTCGTCCGTCCCCTTCACGAAATGGTCGGGATTCCCGTCGCCATTCGCCCCGTACTCGTAGATTTGCGAGACCAGGCAGTGCAGCGCCCTGTACTTCTGCTCGAGAACGTCATCAATCCCCACCACGACGTTCGGCTCGAAAGGATTCGGCTTCTGAAATCGGTCCGGCCAGTACACGAACACCGGGTTTGTTTTCAGGTGTGGCACGTCCGGGCAAATGAACGGCACCGTAACCATATATGCCGCGTCCTGAACCAGAATGGACGTGTATCGGTGATCGGGATGATAATCGTTCGGACGGTTCGTGATGACGATGTCCGCCTGCCATTCGCAAATGAGGCGGATGACGGTCCTTCGATTCTCCAGCGTCGGCATCAGTTCTCCGTCGTGGAGGTCGAGAACCTCCGTTTCGATTCCGAATATCTTCGCCGCTTCTTTCACTTCCGCGGTCCTCCGCAGCGCGAGCGGCCCGCCAGCGATGATGGAATGCCCGATGTCACCATTGGTAACCGAAACGAATTTCACCTTGTGCCCGAGCTTCGCCCATTTCGCGGCTGTTCCGCCAACGCGAAACTCGCAATCATCCGGGTGCGCCCCAAAGGCGATGATTCGCAGAGGCCGCTCCTCCGCCGGAGCGACGTTCAGCATCGGGCCAAGTATCAAAATCGCCGAAACACCGATCGCTGACAGAGCCAGCGCATTCCGAAAACGACAACCTTTCCCAATCCCGACCATGCCGCACCTCCTTTCAGTTACGAATTTACCTATTCCCACACTTCCTTATAGTCCTTCCCGAGATAAGCTCGGACGATTTCCTTGCTGGACAGAAGCTCCTCCGACCTTCCCTCCGCGACGATCATCCCCACCTCCAGCACGTACCCGCGGTTGGCGATGGAGAGCGCCGCCCTCGCGTTTTGCTCGACGAGCAAGATCGTTGTGCCGTTGTCCCGCAGCCGCCTGACGGCGGTGAAGATTTCCCGCGCGACAATCGGAGCAAGTCCCATAGATGGCTCATCCAAAAGCAGTAATTTCGGGCTGGACATCAGCGCCCTCCCGACCGCGAGCATCTGTTGTTCCCCGCCGCTCAAGGTCCCGGCGGGCTGGGTACGCCTCTCGTGAAGAATGGGAAAAAGCCCACACACTTCCTCCAGCCTGGCTTTGATGTTCTCCCTTTTCTCTTTTCTGCGGACGCAGTAGGCGCCGAGGGTCAAGTTCTCGAACACCGTCAGGGGAGCAAAGAGCTGCCTCCCTTCCGGAACGAGAGAAATGCCGCGGGTAACAATCTCGCATGGCGGAAGGGACTGGATTTCCTTGTTGAGGAAGAGGGTTTTCCCTTCTCTCGGGCGGAGCAGACCAGAGATGGTGTTCAACAGCGTGGACTTTCCGGCGCCGTTCGCTCCGATAAGAACCACGATCTCTCCGTCGTTCACGTGCAGCGACACGTTCCGGAGCACCTGAAGATTTCCGTAAAACGTTCGAAGATTCTGCACTCTAAGCATGCGAAATATCTTCTCCGAGATACACTCTTAGGACTTCGGGATGCTTTTGAACTTCGCGCGGAGTCCCCTCCGCGATTGGCCTGCCGTGGTCCAGAACCAGAACCTCTTCCGAAATTCCCATCACGAGCGACATGTCATGCTCCACGACAAGAATCGTCTTCCCGGTGTCCCGGATTCTCTGGATGAGCTTCCCGACTTCCTCCGTCTCTCGCATGTTCAACCCGGAAGCTGGCTCGTCCAGAAGCAACAGCTTCGGTTCCGTGGCGAGAGCCCGCGCGACCTCCACTAACCTCTGTTTTCCGAAAGGAAGCGTCGCTGCCCCCCTGTGAGCGCTGTCCGCCAGGCCCACCGACTTCAGCAGCTGCATCGCCGCCGCCACCGTCATTTTCTCTTCTCTCAAAACGCCGGGAAGCCGTAGAGCAGACCGCAAGATGCCCACCCTTGTCCGGCAGTGTCTCCCGACCATCACATTCTCAAGCACCGTCATGTTTGGAAAAAGCTGAAGATTCTGGAAGGTCCGCGAGATGCCTCTCGCGGCCACGACGTGCGCGGCGACCGATGCGACGTCTTTTCCTCGGAAGCGCACCCGCCCGGACGTCGGCGGGTAGATCCCGCTAATTATGTTGAACAGCGTCGTTTTCCCTGCCCCGTTGGGACCGATGATGGACTTGATCTGCCCTTCACGAACCGCGAAACTGAGGTCGTCGAGAGCCACAACGCCCCCAAAATTCTTCCGAAGCGACATGACCTCAAGAATCGTGTTCAATCCACAACCTCCGGACTCTGCTTTGCTCGACGCGCGTTGCCAGCTCGAACTCTCAGAGACGCCAGACGAGCCACTCCGCCGAGCTTCTTCGCCGCTCCCAGGAACAATCCCTCGGGGAAAAACAACATCACGGCGATCAGGAGTAACCCGTCGAGAAACAGACTCATTTCCTTAAAGGCACGAAAATATTCTATGAGAATCGTCAGCATGCTCGCCCCAGCGACAGCTCCCCACAGACTCGTCATCCCCCCGATGACGACCATCGTCATGACGTGGATCGAGAGTTCCAGGCTGAACGGCCCCGGGTTCACAAAGCCGATGTAGTGAGCGTAGAAGCTTCCCGCCGCACAAGCCAACACAGCGCTCAGAAGAAAAGCCTGGATCTTATATTTCGCCGTGTTGACGCCCATAGCCTTGGCGGCGGTTTCTGCCCCGTGGATGGACTTCAGTGCCCGCCCAACCCGCGAATTCACTAAATTCAGAAGGAAAATCATCACAATAACGACGACAGCCCACACAAAGTAGTACCATCGGAGATCGTCATTTAGAACCAACCCCAGAACCGAGAGCTTCGGGATGCCTGAAAAGCCCGATGGACCCCCGGTCAGGCCAAAAGGGTCACCGTCGGCAACCACGTAGATGATAACTCCGAAGCCCAACGTCGCCATCGCAAGATAGTGTCCCCGGAGCCGAAGCGTTGGAAGCCCCACCGCGACCGCCATGACGAGCGAGGCGACAAGCGCTGCAACCAACGCGGGCCACGGCTTCAACCCGACCCTCGCTGTCAGAATTCCGGAGATATACGCCCCCAGAGCGTAGAAGCCTGCGTGGCCGAGCGAAATCTGGCCGCAATATCCCATGAACAGGCTCAGCCCCATGCAGATCAGACTGTACAGCCCGCACCAGACCAGTACCCCAAGATAATACGGATTCCTCACAACCTGAGGAATCACCAGCAGCACAACTGCCAGCGCGACCACACCAATGAGGTTCTTTTTGTCCATATCTCAGAACTTCTTTAACTCTGATACGGAGGCTCGACCAAAGATTCCGCTTGGCCTCGCGCAGAGGAAAATGAGCAGAACCAGCAAGGCTATCCCGTCTTTGTAGCTGGACGCCCCCCGGAAAAGTGCGGCCCCGTAGCATTCCATAAGCCCGATCGTCAATCCTCCCACGACCGCGCCGGTGGAAATCCCGAGCCCGCCTAATACAGCCGCGGCGAACCCTTTCATCGCGTACATGGCTCCGCAGGTGTAATTGACTAATGTCACGGGAGTGATGACTATCCCCGCGACGGCGCCGATTCCCGCGCTCAGCGCGAACGAAAGGAGGACCATCCGCTCGACGCTGATGCCGCACAGGCTCGCCGCCGCCTTGTTTGCTGCGCAGGCTCTCATCGCCTTCCCGGTCAGGGTAACCTTGAAGAAAATTGCCAGAAATGTCACCACAATCGCCAGCACGCCCACGATCCAAAGGGTCTGCGGCTGGATCGTCGCGTTGAGAATCGTTATGGGCTTTTCTGACGAGAAATGGCGAAGAGCGGAAGAGCCTTTTCCCCAGACCTGCATCGCGGCGCCCTTGAGGAGAAAGGACCCCCCGATCGTGATCATGATCAGGCTAATGACCGAAGCGTTCCTCGCCGGCCAGATCGTTGCCCTCTCGAGGATACATCCAACGATGACCACCGCCAGCACCGCTATCGGAAAGGCCGCCCCCAACGGCATCACCTTCGACAACGTCACCATGAACATCCCCCCCAGCATCACGAACTCTCCCTGGGCAAAATTGATGATGCCCGTCGTGCTGTAAATGATGTTGAAGCCCAGGGCCACCATCGCGTAGATGCTGCCGATCTTGATCCCGGCAAATGTGTATTGAAGGATCGTGCTGATGTCCATCGGTGCGTTCAGTCGTAATGAAAGACAAAGCCAAACCACGCCCGAGC
This sequence comes from uncultured Verrucomicrobiota bacterium, assembly GCA_964516325.1. Taxonomy (GTDB): domain Bacteria; phylum Auribacterota; class JABMQX01; order JABMQX01; family JABMQX01; genus CAZFAP01. The sequence continues at coordinate 18,231 of CAZFAP010000039.1, read as the reverse complement.
GTGGTTTGGCTTTGTCGCTGAGAACAGCGCCGTCATTTGAGTGGCACGAACTTGCCCCCCTTGACGGTGTACATCACAAAAGCGTTCTTGTCCAGTCCGCAGTGGTCCTGAGGCGAGAACTTGAACACGCCTGCCGTGCCCACGAAGCCCTGCCTTTTCTCGATGAAGTCGCGCATCTGAGCCTTGTTGGGGCCGACAGCTTTCAGCGCTTCGATCGCCAGGTGCAGGGCATCGTACGCATGCCCGCCGAACGTGCTGACCGCCTCTTTGTATCTCGTCTCGTACGCTTTCTTATAGTCCAGCAGAACCTTCTTCTGCGGATGATTGTCGGGTAAACCTTCCGGCGCCAGAAGAGGTCCCGCGGGGAAGATCATTCCTTCCGCAGCCTCTCCCGCCAGCTCCACGTATTTGATGTTGCCGAAGCCGTGGCTCTGGAACAGTTGCATCGTCAACCCCAACTGCTTTGCATTCTTCAGGACGGTTGACTGCCCTTCCTCGATGGACCAGTTGACCAGCGCCTGGGCGTCCGTGTTCTTGATTTTCGTGAGCTGGACGGTCATATCGGTGTCCGTGGGCGCGTAGGTCTCATCCGCCACAACCTGGAAGTTGTACTCCTTCGCCACTGTGAGGAGCTGGTCTCGCCCGGCTTTTCCGAAGCCAGTGGTCGTGGTGATAATGGCGACTTTTGTCCACCCTTTTTCTTTCATGTAATCGTAGATTCTGCGGACACAGTCGCTGTCCATCTGGGGCACCTTGAACACCCATTTTCTTTCCTCCGCAGGCTGGACTATTCCTGCAGCGGCTGCACAGGAGATCAGCGGAACCCCCTTTTCCTGGGCGACATTCAAGACGGCCCGGCTCTCACCGCTCGTGCTGGGCCCGATCACCACGCACACTCCGTCGCTGTCAATCAGCTTCTTGATCGCGTTGACAGCTTCCGCCTCCTTGCCGGTGGTGTCCTCAACGATCACTCTCAGTCGGTGTCCGTTGATTCCGCCGGCCCGGTTCACCTCGCGCACAATCATCTCCACCGTCTTCTTCTCCGGCTCGCCGAGCCACGACGCCGGGCCTGTCACCGCGAAAAGCGCCCCCACCTTGTAGACAGTAGCCGGCGGAGGTCCCATTTCGGCTTCTTCGTCTTTCTTCTTGCAGCCGCTGACAAGGAACAATCCGACAAGAACGAATGCTACTAACCCAATCCAGAATCTTTTCATATTTCCCCTCCCATCACTTTTCCGACAGACTACTGTCCATCGGGCGGCGAACCGCCGCGTTCCCTCTCACCGTACCCCTGTGTTATGAGCCGTCCGCACGGCCACATCGCACGAAGTCCTTTCCGACGTTCGTTCCTACACTTGTGCCCTTCGCGAACGACCCATTTTCGGGATTCATTGCGATTGCATCACCTCCTATCCGTGGTGTTGTTCCCGTTGGGGCCGATGACTTTGATCTTTCCTTCACTATCTTTCAACGACCTCGGTTCCACTAAAGACACCGTGGCGATAACTCCCAGAACTTCCTCCAACCTCCGCTCGATGTTTCGTTTCAACTGCGCCAGAACCCTCATCTCGTCGGAGAAGACCCTCGTATCCATTTCCACCCTCACTCGCAGTTCCTCCGCAGTTCCAGACTTGTCCACGACTAACTGAAAACGCGGCACGACCCCTTCCACGCTTTGCAGGACTTGCTCCACCTGCGACGGGAAAATGTTCTTCCCCCGGACAAACACAGCGTCGTCAACCCGCCCCACCACTTTTTTCATTCTCGCGGTCGTTCTCCCGCACGGACAGGGGCTCCGGTCGAGAGCCGTAAGGTCACCCGTCCGGAAGCGCAGGAGAGGGAAGGCTTCCTTGGTGATTGTTGTCAGCACCAGCTCCCCTTCCTCTCCGTCGGCGAGAACCTCGTCGGTGCGGTGGTCAACGATCTCCGGGATGAAATGGTCTTCCGCGATGTGAAGCCCTTTCCTTGCCTCGCACTCGTACGAGATGCCCGGCCCCATCACTTCGCTCACCCCATACGTGTCGAAAGCCTGGCTGTGAAAACCGCGCTCGATCTTCTCTTCTATCTCCTCCGGCCAAGGTTCCCCCGTCAGCAGAACCGTCTTGAGAGACAGTTCCTGCGGCGGGATTTCTTTATCCCGGGCCACCTCCGCGAGCTTCAGCGCATACGTCGGCACACACACGAGCGCCGTGGTTTTGTAGTGCCGCATGATGTTGAGCTGGCCCTCCGGATTAAACGTCGAAGCCGGGATAACGCACGCCCCGATCTCCTCCGCTCCGTAATGGAAGGCAAGCCCTCCCGAGAACAGACCATAGTCGAGGCAAATCTGGACCACATCGTCCTTCGTGATCCCCCCGGCGCAGAAAACCCGCGCCACCAGTTCCGTCCAATGCCGTATATCATTCCGCGTGTAACCCGTAACTACCGGCTGTCCCGTCGTCCCGGAGGAAGCTTGAATCCGAACAACCTCCCGCAGAGGCACAGCGAACAGTCCGTAGGGATAATTGTCCCGGAGCGTCTCTTTCCGGGTGAATGGGATAGACCGGAGCTGATCGAGCGAGCCGAACTCGCTGGGCGGAAGCTCAACGGAGTCCAGCACGTTGCGATAGTAGCTCACCTCGGAATAGAGGCGGTTGAGCATCGCTTGCAGCCGCTCGAGTTGCAACTGCTCGATTTCCGCTCTGGGCATCTCTTCTTTGCTGCAGTCACGGATCATTTTCCCTCACCCCCCGAAGCGCAGTGCGAAGGGTTACCCCCCGCCTGAACGGCGAGCAAACTACCACACAGGCCTGGCAATGTCAATTCTCGGTTTTGCGATTGTCGTGATGCTCGCCCGATGCCCGAACCCACGCCAAGGGTCCCTCCTGAAACGGGGCCCGCACCAAAAGCGGGCGATGGGGATTGACGGCGCCGGCGGGACTTCTTATCATGATTTTTTGCCCTTTCGCCTGATGCAGAGGCAAGAGAAAGCGTGTGAGCTTGGATGGTCATGAAGGATAAAATCGTCATCAGAGGGGCGCGCGAGCACAACCTCAAAAACATAGACCTGGAGATTCCCAGGAACAAGCTGGTGGTCATTACGGGCCTGAGCGGTTCCGGGAAATCGTCCCTCGCGTTCGATACCATTTACGCCGAGGGGCAGAGAAAATACGTGGAAAGCCTGTCGGCGTATGCGAGGCAATTCCTGGAGCAACTTCAGAAGCCCGACGTGGAGCACATCGAAGGGCTTTCGCCGGCCATATCCATCGAGCAGAGGACCGCGGGGTCCAACCCACGTTCCACCGTCGCGACCACCACTGAAATCTACGACTACCTTCGCCTTCTCTACGCCAACGTGGGGATTCCCCATTGTTACAAGTGCGGGAGGGAAATATCCAGCCAGACGGTTCAGGAGATTGTGGACCGCATCCTCGAGCTGCCGGAGGGGACAAAGGTTCAGATTCTCGCCCCGCTGATTCGCGGAAGGAAGGGAGAGTATCAGCAGTTGCTCGAGTCCTTGAGGAAGCAGGGGTACGTGAGGGTGCGGATTGATGGGAAGGTTCGCGACCTCTCCGAGGAGATCAAGCTATCCAAGAACGTCAAGCACGACATCGCCGCGGTCGTGGACAGGCTGCTCATAAAGCCGGAAATCAAGTCGCGGCTGACCGATTCGGTGGAAACGTCCCTGAAACTGAGCAACGGCTTGCTCATCGCCTGGACGAAGGACGGGGACGCGATGTACAGCACGTTGAACGCTTGCGTGGAATGCGGGGTGAGTTGCGAGAAATTCCTCCCGCGGATGTTCTCTTTCAACAGCCCGTATGGCGCATGCCCGGAGTGCCATGGGCTCGGAGTTATCGAACGAGTGGACCCGGACCTCGTGATTCCGGATGATCGGCTGTCCCTCCGGGCGGGAGCTATGGCGCCCTGGCGTCGCGGAGGCCGAGCGCTGCACATCTACAATGACATGGTGCTTAACGCCCTGGCGGACAGGCTCGGCTTTTCCCTCGACACTCCCTTTGAGGAACTCCCCCCGGAAGTGCAGAAAGCTATTTTGCACGGAACCGCCAGGGAGACCATCCGGCTCTACCACTATCACGAAGGAGACGTGCACTATTACGAAAAGCCTTTTGAAGGCGTCATCCCGCAACTGGAGCGGAGGTTCAAGGAAACCGACAGCGCCTTCATGAGGCACTGGATCGGCGAGTTCATGAGTCTGCTGGTCTGTCCGTCGTGCAAAGGGGGGCGACTGCGCCCGGAGAGCGCGGCTGTTACGGTCGCGGGAAAGACCATTATCGAAGTGGCGAGGATGTCCGTTAAGGAGGCCCACAACTTCCTGGGCAATCTGCAACTGGGCAAGAAGGACGAGGCGGTCGCCAAAGAGATCGTCAAGGAACTCGTTCTGCGGTTGCGGTTCATGCAGAACGTGGGACTGGACTATCTGACGCTCGACAGGCAGAGCGGGACACTCTCCGGCGGGGAGGCACAGCGGATTCGACTCGCCACGCAGATTGGTGCCGGATTGGTCGGGGTGTTGTACATCCTTGATGAACCAAGCATCGGGCTGCATCAGCGAGACAACCGGCGACTCCTCCAGACGCTGATGGACCTGCGAGACCTGGGAAACACCGTCATCATCGTCGAGCATGATGAGACGACGATTCGTTCCGCGGACTATGTCGTGGATTTGGGACCGGGCGCGGGGGTGAACGGAGGCTATGTCGTCGCCACAGGCACGCCGGAGGAGATTATAGCGTCCGAGAAATCCCTCACCGGGAAATATCTGAGCGGAGAGCTGTTTATCGAGGTCCCGGAGAAAAGGAAACCGGTCAATCCGGAGCAATTCCTTCTGGTTAAGGGTGCGCGAGAAAACAACCTGAAGAATCTGGATGTCTGGATACCGCTCGGGGTGTTCTGCTGCGTGGCAGGCGTTTCGGGCTCCGGCAAAAGCACCCTCGTGTCGGAAATCCTTGACAAAGGACTCCGTCGCATCCTCTACCGAAGCAGGGAGAGGCCGGGCGACCACGACGCCATTCTGGGGGCGGAAAAGATTGACAAAGTCGTCGTCATTAACCAGTCGCCCATCGGAAGAACGCCCCGCTCCAACCCGGCGACGTACACAGGGACGTTTACGCCGGTAAGAGAGCTTTTCGCGAGCCTTCCGGCGTCGAAAGTCCGGGGTTACGCTGCGGGGCGATTCAGCTTCAATGTCCGGGGCGGGAGATGCGAGGCGTGTGAGGGAGACGGCATCAAGAAGATCGAGATGCACTTCCTGCCCGACCTGTATGTCGAATGCGAGGTGTGCAGCGGGAAGAGATACAATCGAGAGACTCTTTCGATCCGATACAAAGGGAAGACGATTTATGAAGTCCTGGACATGACGGCCGAGGAAGCTCTCGATTTCTTCCAGAACATCCCGAAAATCAAATCGAAGCTCCAGACGCTTTATGACGTGGGGCTTGGCTACCTGAAGCTCGGACAGCCCGCGACAACCCTGTCCGGAGGGGAAGCGCAGCGGATCAAGCTCTCGGCGGAACTTTCCCGCAGACAAACCGGCAAAACGCTGTATCTTCTCGACGAGCCAACAACCGGGCTGCACTTCGACGACATCCGCAGACTCCTCAGCGTTTTGACGAGGCTGACCGATCAGGGGAACAGCGTCTTGGTGATCGAACACAACCTCGACGTCATCAAGACCGCCGATTATGTCCTCGACCTCGGTCCCGAGGGGGGCGATGAAGGAGGGAGGATTGTAGCGCAGGGCACCCCGGAGGAGGTGGCGCAAGCGCCGATGTCCTACACGGGGCAGTTTCTCCGAGAAATATTGCAGCGAAGGGCAGGACGAAGCCGTGCGGCAGCCGGCGCCGCGGCTGCGTCCGGCGGCAGACGCGTTGCGTGACGTGTCTTTGCGACCCGCTCGTCGGCGCGCCGCCGTCGAGGAGATTACAGCGGGACGTAGAAGACGGGTTGGGTTTCCGTCTCCGCCTGCTGGTCAATGACGGCCCAGAAGTCATCCGCGCTCTCTATCAATCTCTTGAAGTCTGGGATGCGACTGTCCTTGTAGGCTTCCAACGCTCGGACGTAGGAATTGATAATTCGGTCGAAGAGCGGGTTGGCGATCTTCTGGAACTCCTTCAACTCGACAGTCTTCTTCTCGACGTAGAGCTCGATGGCGTGGTCTCGTCGAAAGCGCGCCAGAACAGCCATCTTCGCTGGCTGTCCTCCGCCGGTGAAGTCGAGAGTCATCTGAGTTGTTCCCGAGCGGGTGTGCTTCACGCCAACGGTGTCATTGGGATTCCAGCTCTCCGCTCGACTCGTCTTGTAGGCGATGCCGACGCGGGCGAGTTTCCGAAGTTGCTCGCTGGTCTCGTTCACCGAGAGAGTCTTCGGCTTGGTTTCCTCACCTCCCGGCGGTTGATCCGGAAGAACCAGGTCCTCTTTCAGAACCCAGCCCACGAACCGGTTTCCGTCCTTGGTGTATTGGACCTTGCACCATTCCCCGGCAGTCAGAAGGACTTCCAGCTCGGCGTCCTTGTCCAGCACACCGATTACCGCCCGAGAGGAAGTCCGCACGAAGACCCCGTTCCTGACCGGTCTCGCCATTCCCTGCTTCGGGCCAGCCGGTTCGCCTTCCTTTTTTGGCTTGGCTTCTTCGCCTGCCTTCTTTGGACTGGCGTCCTCCGCGGGGGCCAGATTGCCTGTCGCGATGACCAGGGCGAAGGAAACCACGCCCATGACAGTGCCATAGATTCGCTTCATTTTCATGCCTCCTTTGACGGATAGACGATGTCAACTGCCATTCGCTTCTCCGCACAGAAAGGCCCGCTGGCGCTATGCCACGAATCGCACTGAGAATTCTCTGCTCACCAGGGGAAAGAAGTTGGAGCGCCTATCGGCATCTCAAGCGCAGTGGTGAAGACGCTCGCCGAAATCTTTGCCCCTCGATTGTCAAGCATCTCTTCTGCGAGCCTGCTCAGTCGTCTGAGCAACCGGTCATCGAGAGCTCCTGCGACCGGTGCGCTCGCACTCAAGCAAGCCACAACCGAGCTCGCTTCGAGTTTGGACTCGTCTCCAGAGTCTCCGGCCGCCTCCGCGGACTCCAGCAAGACGTCCGCGGCGCCGCCGTCAGAAACCGACAACGATACCGGGAATCCTCTTCCAGATTCTCTCCGCTTGCTCGACTCGACTCCTTAAATCGGGGAATTTTCCTTCGGTGTACGCTTCCAGCGCTCTGATGTAGCAGTCAATGATATAGATGAAATCCGGGTGGGCTTCCTTTCGGAGCTTTTTCAGCTCGCGGATTTTATCCTCGACAAACACCTCAATGACCTCGTCGGGATCAAAGAGGTACAACACATCCAATTTTGCCTTTTGCCCTCCGAAAAGCTGCATGCTCGTGTTGCCGGTCTCGTTCCGGTAGCTTTTCAGGCGGCTGAGGTTGTAATCCTTTTTCCACATGGGAGAATCAGCGATCGGCACCTCAACCAGTTTCAGCAACTTTTCGTGGGTTTCCAGAATGGAGAGGGCATTCTCCTGCGGTTCCTTTTTCTGGTCCTGCGTTGGGTCCCGCGCTGGCTCCGGTTTCGGGTTTCGCTGGGGCGGGTTCGGCGGCGTTCCCTCGATGGCAACGTCCTCCTTTCTCACCCAGCCCACGAACTCCGCGTTGTCTTTCGTGAATTTGATCTGATACCAGAGCCAGTCTTCTCGCAGAACCTGCACGATGGCGTCCTTGGAAAGAACGCCGATGCTCTCCAGGGTCGTGCCGGTTGATGTATAGACCAAAACGTTATCCTTCGTCGGTCGCACCCAGTTCGAACCACTGGCAACGCCGGAGGCGTTTTGCCCCCGGGCGAGACTGACGGGAGGAAGAGTAACCGCCAGAGAAGAAGCGAGCGTCAGCGTTGCCTTGAGACCGGTCACTTTCGCCAAACCTCCTCGTTCGCTGAGAAAGGATACAAAATTGTATTTTTCGCTTCTTCGACCTTAGGTGGGGAAAATTTCAGGGTAATACTAACACCCGCCCTCCACCCTGGCAAGAAGAAAAATCAGTTTTTTTGTGTTTTTCCTGTACTTGCCGCAGGAGCTCGTCGAGAATTCGCCTTTCCCCTCCCTATGAATACACACCGTTCGACGAAAAAGTCTCAGAAAAATTCGGAAAATCTGGATTTCCCATCCGAGAAAAGACTCTTTCCCTTTTGCGCCGCAGCACAGCAATCTGTTGCGGATGCTTTAAGCAATGTCTATGCCAGAATCGGACCCCATGTCGAGATGGACCGAAACCCGGGAAGGGGCCCGTCCGGAGCCTTCAAATCAATTCCGCGTCGCGCGCCTTGAGCCAGCACACGGAGCCGTTGTCAAGCTCGACCTGGAGCCACTGGGCCTGCCGGTCACGGACGTGGAACTCCGTTCCCTCGTGGAGAGCCTCCTTGAACGTCGGCGAATAGCTCTCGCCCGGTCCCTTTCTTGGCGTGGTGCTCTCGACGACGATGACCCCGAACCGAATCGAATTGTCGGCGTAAACGTTCAGCGCGGCGGAGACACCGAAAACGGCGGCGAAAAAAATGCACACGACCGACCCCCACCTCAGGAAGGGCCTGTCCAGAAACAGCCGGACGAGAAGGACTATCCAAATCATGGAGAACAGGATGGCGAAGACGACGATTTTCGCGTGCAAGCTCATCAGATAATGCCAGAAAAAAAGCGTCCGTGCGATGGACCGCATCTGGGCTTTCTGGATATTGTCTTTTCTCCGGGCGAGGGCGGATTTCAGGTTGTTCCTGAGGTCGGAGTAGTTGGGCACGAGCTTCTCCGCTCGACGGTAATTCACGATGGCTTTGCCCATCCGTCCGAGGTGAACGTAGCAATTGCCGAGGTTGTAATAGAGGTAGCCATTGCGAATCCCTCTTTCGGCGAGGACCCGCTCGTAAACCTGAGCAGCCTGCTTGATCCTCTCAGTGCGGCCCGGCTCCGGAGCGCTGATGCCTTTCTGGAAGAGGTCGTTGGCCTGGAGGAAAAGGGACTCCGCGGACTCCGAAGCGGGCGCGCCGGGCATCCAAAAGAGGAAGCACCAAAATAGGAAGAGTGAAGCGGCGCGAATCATGTCCTCCTCTCCAAACTCCTGGCAACTTGTTCCGCTTGATGAAGGAGCTCCGTTCTCTGCTCGATGGACAGCGCTGACGGGGCGAACCTCCCTGCGTCGCATTGCTGAAGAATGTCCGCGATCCTGCGGGAAAGCTCCGCGTCCATTCTGTTCTCCCGGGCAAGAAGCTCCACATCGTAGGCGGTCAACTCCCCTGTTCCGAGGTTCAGCTTGTCGGAGGTGAAGCGGCTGACCGCCCGTGCGAGCGAATCGCAGAATTGGCGATTCTCTCCATGAAGATGCCTTCTCGCCTCTGCCATGTGCTTTCTGAGAACCTTTCGGGCTGATTTCGACCTTGCCAGGGCAAGGTCCCCTGCGAGCTTACGACGGCGAGTGACCACGGCCAGTGCGACGAGATACGCTGCCGGGGGCAAACACAGGAACGATAGGAGGCGCCACCGGACAGCCTGGTTGCGAAGGGCGTCGAGATGGCTGTAATTGGCGAGGATGCCTTCGGGTTGCTCCTCAAGCACGGTAGCCGCGGCGGAACCCGCGGGTCCGAACTTCACCACCTGTTCCGCCGTAATTTCCGTCGTGGGAAGGACGCTGATGGGGATGGGCTTGCTTCTGGCGGTCTCGTAAACGCCCCGCTCCGCATTGAAGTAGGAGAACGCGAGGCTTGGGATTTCCTTTACGTTCTCGGATTTTGCTCGGATGGTCTGCTCGAACACAACCTTGTTGCCGGAGATGTCGCCCGGAGCAAGGCTCTCGTTAATGGAAAAATCCCTCGCAAAAGCCTCGTTCTGTGACAGAAGGGGCCTCTTGATTTTCTCCAGCAAGCCTGTCCCCGAGAGGATCACTTTGAGGAGGATCGGGTCGCCGACTTTTACCCGCGTATCCGTCGTCTCCAGAGAAATGTCGTACTTCCCGACGGCGCCGGTGAACTCGGGAGGCTTTCCCTCGACGGGAAGGTCTTTGACCGTCAACTTGATTTCGTCCGAGGCAGCGAAAACCCTCTGGTAGTTTGGAACCCGTCTCCGAATCGGGAGAAAATCATCCTCCTCGATTTTGTAACCGCTCTGGACAAAAGCTGTCACAGTGGCCGGGCGAATGGCGTACGCGCCAGCCCGAGGGGGAAATATGCGAAAGGTCAGTGATCGCACGGCGTACGCTCTCCCCCCGACCTGCTCGGAGGACAGGCCCGCCTGGAGCGAATAATTGCTCGCCGCAATTTCTTCGGCTCGGGCGGTAGGAGGCAGGAGTTTCAACGATAGCTCTTCCTTTTCTCGAAGGAGAGGGAGCTCGAGAGCGTACCGGGCGACCTCGGCGGAGGCGTACCATTTGAACGTTACGTCAACCGGTTCGAGAACGTAGCACTCTCTGTTTGAAGCGGATGCGGTCAGGCGCATGCCGGCGCTTTCGGAGGTTTTGGCAACGGTGAGCACGAGCTGATTCGTGGTGAAAGGCTGCCCGCTCACACGAACCGTAATCGGCGGGATGACAAAGTTCCCCTCCCGCGAGGGGATGACGACGTAATTCAAGATGTCGCTTCGCCGCCCGCCGCTGAGTTGCATCGTCGAGCCGGAGTGGCGAATGTCCAGTCCGTCAACTTGAGGAACTTGCGCCGCAATGTTTGCCCCCGTGGAGTCTGCCACGACGATTTGCAGCCCGACGGAATCGCCCAATTGAATCTGCGGGCGCTCGAGCTGCGCGGCGACGGTTACCCCTGCGGCGCCGCGAACCGGAGCTAAAGCCGCGAACGCGACGAGGAGTTGCACGAGGCGCGTACGCCCGCGGAAAAGCACGCTTTCGGTCCCATCACGGCGACTTTTGTTACCAATCCTTATCAACTGGCTCGTACTCCCTTCTCGGCTGGCGATAATCAGGGCGACGCCGACGGAACTCCTCGAGATTCTGCTTTCTCATCTCGCCCGCCTGCTTTCTCAGTTTGGCAAGTTCCTCCTGCGCCTCCTGAGGCGTCATTTTCTCTTGCCCCTGATCTTTCTTCTCCTGTTCTTTGCCAGGCTGTTGTTGTTTTTGCTCCTGTTCCTTTTTCTGACCTTGCCCGCTTTGCTGCTGCTCTTCGCCCGGCTGGGGCTGCGGTTGAGGCTGCTGCGGCTTGGTCAACTTGTCGAGAGCGTCCTGTAAATGCTGAAGCGCCGCCTCCTCCCTGTTCTTCGCTTCCGCCAAATCCTGCTTGTCAAGGTGCTGAAGAGCGGTTCCCTCCTCGATCTCGGCTACCTTCAGCGAGTCGTTCGCGGCAGCGACGTTCTCGTCAATCGGAACGGGCGGCTGACTGCCCGTGCCCGACTGCGATTTGGCGGCATCTATCTGCTGCTGAAGTTCCTGGGATAGCTCGTTCGTTGTCTTCTTATTTTCCACCTGCCTTTTCGTTACGTCCTCGACCGACCGGGAGGCGTCCTCCCCCGCCTGCTTTCGTTGCTGAGCACCCTCCGTATCCTTGACAATCTGCTCTTGCTTCTCGATAGCCTCCTTCAGCTTCTTGATGAATTCCTCCTGCTTCTTTTGCTGCTCCTTCTGCTTTTCTTCCTGCTGCTTCAGCTTGTCGAGAATGTCCTTTATCTTCAGCCGTGCGACCTCGATATTGAACTTCGCGTCCTCGTCGCTGCTTCCTCTCTCGCTGCTGCGAATGTCGTCCTGTTCGTCTTTGGCGAGAACGTCCTGGTAGCGCAGAATGCTCAACTTGTAGTGATCGAGCGCCTTCTGCAAATCGGAATCGAGCAGCTTCTCCGCTTTCATAAAGGCGCAATTGCCCAGGTCGTAGAGAGCCTTCTTGCGAAGCTCTCGGCTCGCGTCCGGCGATTCCGCCGCTTTGTTGAAGCAGTCCTCCGCAGCGTCATAATCCCCCTTTCGATAGGCGACGCTTCCAAGGTTGAAATTGATCTCCGGCGATTCAGGGAGAAGCTTCTGGGCGTCCTTGTAAGCCAACTCCGCCTTATCATACGTCTTCTGCTCGTAGAGCTGATTTCCCCTCGCGACGAGGTTCGCCGGACTTTCGGCGGCGCGAGCGCTCCCCGCCGCCGTCACACACAGGAGCACGCCACTGACTATCCGCTTCAATTCGCTCACAGGACCGAGAAGGCGAGAATGCCCCCAGCGTCCGGGGCTTCGGCGATCATCCCGGTGCTCTTTCCGCGAGTAGAAACCTGACTGTGCCGATTGCATCTCAAACCACCGTTTCGACTGTTCTTCGTCTCTCACCAATCGTGCCCTCGACGACCAGAAGCGCCATCGCCACAAGCAGGAACGACTGATACCATTCGCTCCAGACGGTAGCCCGCCGCGACTGTTCCTCCTTTTTCTCCGCGGTGGCGATGACCTGCTCGTACAGCCGCCCCAAATCCATCGTTCCCGTCTGAACGGGGATGTACGTGCCGAGCGTGGCAGCGGCGATTTCACGCAGCGATTTTTCATCGAGACGAGAGCGAACGTACTCATTATTATATCTGAGGTATCTGTCCGCAGTTCTGGCAGCGGGGACACGCGTGCCGTCCGGACTGCCCAGCCCGACGGTGTGGATGCGAATGCCGAATTTCGCAGCCTCCTCCGCGGCCTTTTCGGGCATCGAGCCGTGATCTTCGCCATCCGTGATCAGAACAATATCGCGGAACTTACCTTCCTTCTGCCCGAAGACTTTCCTCGACGCCGTTCTGACAGCGTCGCCGATGTTAGTCCCTCCGCGACTCACATCGTCGGGCGAGACTTTTTCGAGAACGGTCAGAAAGAAATCGTAATCGTGGGTCAAGGGGCACTTGAGGGCGTTGTTGCCGGAGAAGATGACAAGCCCGACGCGGTCTCCTTTCATAATTTTCAACGCGTCCTGGATGGCGAGCTTGGCCCTCTCCAGCCGATTCGGCTTGAGGTCCTCGGCGAGCATGCTTTTCGACACATCGAGCAGAAAGACGACATCCCGACCTTTTTTGCGGACCGTCTCCTGGCGTGGGTCTCCCCACGGACGCATGAGAGTCAGGACAAGAAACACGGTAGAAAGCAACAGAAGTCCGGCTTTGAGAATCTGCCGCGGGCGGCTTACGGAAGAGGAGATGACTTTGAGCGTGGAGATGGAGGCGAAGACCCTCAGCGCTCGGTTCCTCTGGTAGAAGGCATAAGCGTGGAGGAGGGCGAGAGCCGGAACCACGAAAATCAGCCACAGCCACCGAATGTCGCCAAATTTGAATTGTTCAACCGCCAACATCAAGCGTCCTTTCGAAACCGCCCACCGTAAGACCTCACGTGCACTTCATCTCTGCGACCTCCGCGGTGAGATTTCCAGACGGGCCCTCCCATAGTTCTCCCTCCCGAATTTCTCACGGCACTCTCCTCAGCCACGTCGCTCCCAAAACAATTTCCGCAATCAGAAACGCAAGCCCTGCGAAAACGGGAAACTGGAATCGTTCATGGTAGCGCAGAAACTTCTGCCTGAACTCGGTCCTTTCGAGTTTATCAATCGTCCGGTAAATTCCCCGCAGGGATTCGCCGCTGGTCGCCTCCTCAAACATTCCTCCGGTTATACTGGCGACCTCTTTCATGTCCTGAACCGCCTGCTCGTGTTCTATGTCTCCGAAGGGGAGTTGAATCCGTCCAAACAGAGGATCGCTGATTGTCCGGATGCCGCCGGAGGAAATCAGGATGGTGTAAATCTTGATCCCATTCTCCTTCGCGAACTGAGCGGCTTCCGCGGGCGTCTTGAGTCCCGTATTGTTCTCGCCGTCGGTGAGGAGGATCATAATCTTGGATTCAATGGAATATTCGCTCGCCTCCCGACCTGCCTGTTTGAGGAGCCCTTCCGCGCTGATCAGGCTCAAAGCGGCGTGATAGACCGCGTCGCCGATAGCTGTGCCGTCCTCGTAGGGGGCGGCGAAATCAATGGCGTCCACGAAGTTGATGACATTGTCGTGGTCGAGAGTGAGGGGGCAGTTGTCCTCCACGAAGGCGCAGAAGGACGTCAGCCCGATCATGTCGTTTTTTCTTCCTTTCAGCTCCCCCTTTCCAAGGACGAAATCCTTGAAGACCCTTTTGACGGCGCCCAGGCGGCTCATGGGCTCGCCTTGATATGCCATCTCCTGCCGCATGCTTCCGGAATGGTCCACGACCATTTGTATGGCTACGCCCTTGGTGAAAACGAGTGCCGTCTCATCTCCTTTTCGCGGCATGGCAAAGGCGATTAAGAAACAGGTAACCGCCACGACCCTGAGCAGAGGCGGAAGATGCCGCAGGCGGTAGCGATTCGTCGGGCGGACCTTCTTGACCTTCTCCACCGAAGAGAACCTTATGGCGGCGGTCGCTTTTCGACGGGAATACACCGCGGCAAGAATCGGGACCAGCACAAGGAACAAACAGGCGGCAAGTATCGCGGAAGTGCGGCTGAAGGTGAGCTTTCCGAAATAGGCGACGGCCCCGAAGGGAACCAGAACAACCATCACCGCGATCAAAGTTCGCATCAACGACCGAAGAAAACCCGTCATTTAGCCTCCTCCGTTTTCGTCTGTTCGATGAAATCCCGTGTGATGTCGAAGCTCTTCTGAATCTCCGCCAGCTCCGGTTGATATTTCGCAAACTTCACTAAGTCGCAGTGCGACAGGAATTGCCTGAGAGTAGTCCTCGTCGGGTTGTCGAAGAGGTGGTCTTGGGAAACCGCCTCCAGAAATTCCTCCGTGGTCTGTTCCGGAGCATGAACGCCGAACCTCCGCTCGATATAGAACCGCATGATGTTGGAGATGGCGATGTAGAATTCCTTAATCCTGCCCTGTTCGATAAGGTCCGAGTCGCGGAGCTTCCTCAGTTCCTCGAAAGCCAGGATGTGCGCGGGGATTCGCTTTTCCGGCGGAATTGCTTTCCGCCCGCGCTTCACGACGAGAAACCAAGCCACGCCACCGGATAGGAGGGCGAGAATTGCTACCGAAAGCCAGACCAACGGCGCCCCCTTTCGCCTTTCCAGAAGAGGGACCGGCGGCTTGATATCCCGCAGCCGAGCCGTCAGAAGGTCTTTTGCCCCGAGGGACTTGACGAGGACCTTGACCGGGTCGGTTTTGACCTCGTGCACGGGGAGGTTTCCCTCGCTGTCGGGAGGCTCCCCCCGAATGATATATGGAACCTTGAACGGCGCAACTGTGTACTCGCCGGAAAGCTGAGGCTCAAGGGTGAATTCGGTCGCTTGAGTGACCGAGCCATCCTTTCCTCGCACCGGCGGCAGCCGATACTGGTCCTTGACCAAGAATTTGCCGAAATCCAGGTCCTTCAATTCGGGCAACGTTGCTGCACAACCCGCGGCAGCCTCCGCCTCAATGACGAGGGTAAGATTATCCGCAATCGTGATTTCTTTCTCGGACGCTTTCACCGTTACGGTTACCGGGGCGCCGACCTCCGTGAACGGCTTGACGAGTTCGAACTTGCGGGCGCGTTTCTCGCCGCGGTTCTCCTTCTCGCATCCGAAAAGGAGCGAAATCAACAGCGAAGTGAAAAGGATTTTCCGGACGGTTCGGCTCATATTGTTCCGGGGCGAGCACTTGAGGCCCCTTGCTTCTTGTCTTCCTTCGGCTTCTCCTGCTCTTCGGGCTTTTCGGGCAGAAATCTCGACCTGTGGATAATAACGTTGTGCTCGCTTTGCAGCCTCTGAATCAGCGACTCCCGCACCTCCTCGATTTTCTCCTGCGTTTTCCTTCTGCGAACTTCCGCTTCGACTTCCTCAAAGGGCTTGACTCTCTCCGGAATCAGCTTTCTGACCTTGAATATGTAAAACTTATCGCCCACCTCGAGCGGTTTGTAGCTGACCTCGTTTTCTTTCAACGCGAAGAGATGGGCGTGCACGTCAATGTTGTCTCCGATGCCGGGGATGCGCCCACCTTTCTCAATTTCGCCCTCGACTTGCCCTCCGTTCTCCTTCGTGGCTTCATCAACCGAGAACTCCTTTGCGCACTCCTCAAAGCTCTTCCCGTCCTTGAGCTTTTGAAGAACGCTCTCAGCGTCCTCTCGTTTTGCGGTGACGATCAGGCTGATCTCGACTTTCGCCTTCTCTTTGAATTCCTGATCGTGCGCTTGGTAATAATCCCTCAAATCGGATTCGGTGATATTGACTTTTTGACTAATTTCGTCGTCCAGGACTTTACTGGCGAACAATGACCTTCGGAACTCCTCGATCGCCTCATCATTCTCCCGCTTCTTGTCCAGCCCGCGCTTCATCGCTTCTCTCAGCAGGACCTCTTTGGCCACCATATCCTGAAGAACCTGAAACTTCGCCTCTCTCCCCTGGAACTGGTCAACAATCCTTTCCTTCTGCTTGGCGAGTTCCTCCCTCGGCATGAAAGAAGCGTATTGCTTCAACTGAAGGTCCACCAACTGGTCTATTCTGCGATTCAGCTCCTCCATCCTGATTTTCGTCGGCCCGATCTCGGCGACGACTTCTCCGCCACCTTCCTTCGGCGCTTCAGGCGGCGCCAGCGAAGTCATCGCCTCCAGTTCTCGGTTGAGTCCGGCAATGTTGCCGAGGCGCCGGAAGCATTCCCGTTTCCGCCTGCTCAACTCGAGTTGCACGTCCTCCATCTTGGCAGCCGCCTCCGAACGATAGTAACTGACAAGCGCCTTCTCGAAATCGCCCGCATCCTGATAGAGTTTCCCGACCTGATAATAGGTCCTGGCTCGCTCCTCCGGCTCGAGCTTTGCGGCGAAGATGTATCTCAACCATGCTTCCGCGGCGCTGACCTTCAAGCCCCTGTCTTGCAGTTTCGCGGCGAGCGCTCTTTCCTGTTCGGCCCCGGGCCCCTCTCCGCTGGACGACGGCAGTTTTCCCCGCTTGAGCGACATAACTCCAAAGGCAATCACGGCGACCAGAGTGATAGCCAGAAGAAGAGAATGGAAGCCGTGCCCCTTTCCCGGGGGCTGAGGACGGGAAATCTCCTCCGGTAAACGAAAATCGAGGTGCTCGGTCATAATCTCCTCTCCCTCATTCGGAAGAATTTGAGAATCTCGTAGAGGTAGGGCTTGTCCGTTACGACATCAATCGAGTCAATTCCGAGCGAGCGGAACAACTCTTTCCTTGACTGAAAGACCCCTCTCGCGCGACGCGAATACTCCGACCGGGAACGCAGACTCCGGAAATCCACTATGACCCGTTCCCCCGTCTCCGCATCCTCCAGCTCAATCAACCCTATCTTCGGGAAATCCAGTTCCCTCGGGTCCGTGATGGTGATGGGGATGAGGTCGTGCCGCTTGCTCGAGAGCCGGAGGTCTCGCTCATATCCCTCGCTCAGGAAATCGGACACGAGAAACACAACCGCCTTCCTCCGAGTGATTTTGTTCAGGTATTCGAGAGCCAGAGCGAGATTTGTGCCCGTGCCCTTTGGCTCGTGATACAAAAGCTCTCGGATGACCCGAAGAACGTGGCGCGCTCCCTTCTTCGGAGGAATGAACTTCTCGATGGCGTCCGTGAAAAGAATCACCCCAACTTTGTCGTTGTGCGTGATTGCAGAGAACGCGAGAACCGCGCACAGCTCCGCGGTAACTTCTCGCTTGAGGCGGTCTGCGGTCCCGAACTTCCCGGAGGAACTCATGTCCACCAGGAGCATTACCGTCAGTTCTCTCTCCTCGACGTACCGCTTCACGTACGGGCGGCCCATGCGGGCGGTAACGTTCCAGTCAATGCTCCGCACCTCGTCTCCGGGTTGGTATTCGCGCACCTCCTCGAATTCCATCCCCCGCCCCCGGAACGCGCTCTGGTAGTCCCCCGCGAGCACATCGTTCACCATGTGTCGGGTCGTAATCTGTATCTGCCGAACCTTTTTAAGAACCTCTTTCGGTATCATGTCTCAGTGAAGACAGGTAGTTATCTGCGTGTATCTGCGTTCATCTGCGGTTCCTGCTCACGGCACCTGGATTTCATCGAACACTTTCTGAACGATATCCTCCGAGGTCATGTCCTCCGCTTCCGCCTCGTACGAGATAATGACTCTGTGCCGGAGAACATCCATCCCGATTGACTTCACGTCCTGCGGCGTCACGTATCCCCTGCCCTGAATGAAAGCGTACGCCTTCGAGAGAACCGTCAGATAAAGCGTTGCCCTCGGCGAAGCGCCATACTCGATGTACTGCTCCAGGTCGAGTCCATACCTCTTCGGTTCCCTCGTCGCAAAACAATGTCCACAATATATTCCTTGACC
>CAZFAP010000038.1:0-30097 GCA_964516325.1 uncultured Verrucomicrobiota bacterium | reverse complement strand
GGGGGGGGGGGGGGGGGGGGGGGGGGGGGGGGGGGGGGGGGGGGGGGGGGGAAAGTATGAAGGGAGGCAAGGCGTCAGTTATGCGGGAGAGGACGGCACAAAAGCCCGATGTGTTGGGGTGACTCGAACGCTTCCCTGACTGTTATCCGCGTTCATCTGCGTGCATCTGCCCCGAGAATCGGCCCTACGGAGGTGGCAGGTTTCTCGCAAAGCCGCCAAGCACGCAAAGCAGGACACCCGATGAATTCTTGCCCCGCCGTGGGCGGGGGTCGCGAGAGAGAATGCAATCCGAGTTCTGCCCTGAAAATCGGCGCTACGCAGCCCCGCCTTCGGGCGGGGTCACCGGGTGAACGAAGCTTATGGGCGACTGCGGTTCCGTCTTTCCGGCTGAGGCCCCGACCCGCCGGAGGCAGGGGAGTCTGCCGCCTAAAACTCAGCGATAGGAAGAAGAAGTGACGACACCCAGAAGGCAAGCAGGTCTCAAGGTCGCGGATTTCCGTGGGTTAGTCCCCTGTCCGCGCGGGAGAGGAGAGGCGCGGCCGGCTCTATTCATTCGGGGTGATTTTCTCGATGAAGGCGACGGTGCGGTTGCTCTTTTTCAGGTAGGTCTTTGTCACCCGCATGATGTCCTGGGCGGAAACCGCCTTCCACTTATCGAGGACGGTATTGATGCGGCGCCAGCTCTCGATTGCCTCGTACATGCCGATCTTCGCTGCCAGACCGTCGTTGGACTCGAGGTCGGAGATAAAGCTCGCCTCCAGGCGGTTTTTGGCTTTGTCCAATTCCCAGTCGGAGACAGGCTCCTTCTGGAGGCGCTCCAACTCGACATAAACCGCCCGCTCCACCTCCTCGATCGAATGAGGCGCCCTCGGCTCGACAAATATGTAGTACAGATTCGGATACTTGCTCTCGAAGTCGCCGGACGACACGTCCGTCGCAATCTCCAGTTCCTGAACCAGCCTCTTGTACAGCCGCGACGTCCTCCCGGACGAGAGAACCTGCGCCAGGACGTCGAAAACCGGTTGGTCGGCGTCCGTCATCCCCACTTTGTGGTAGGCAATGGCGAGCTGCGGATTGGCGTCGAATTCCACCGCTACTCTTCTTTCCCCTTTCTGCTCAGGTTCTACCGATATGACCGGAGGAGGGTCTGGCTGCTGTGGAATCGAGCCAAAGTATTTTTCGATCGTCAGTAGTGCTTTCTCCGGGTGAATGTCCCCGACAAGACAAATGATCGCCCGGTTTGGGGCGTAGTATAGCGTGTAGAAATCTCGTGTCTCCCGGCGACTATAGTTTTGGATGTCGGACATCGCTCCGATGACCGGTCTCCCGTACGGATGCGCGACGTATGCGGCGCCAATCAACTGCTCGTAGAGCGCGCCGCCCGGATCGTTCTCGTACCTCCATCGCCTCTCTTCCTGTACAACGCTTCTTTCCTGGTAGAACTCCCGGAAGACCGGGTATCGCATGATGTCCGATTCGATGGCGCACCATAGCTCAAACCGGTTGCTGGGAAGGCTCAAGTAGTAATTCGTCCAGTCCAACCAAGTTGATGCGTTCACGTCGTTGGCGCCGTTCTCGGCGTAAATCTTGTCAATCTCGTTGCTCACGATGAGCTTCTTGTGCTCGCGGTCCAGTTCCTTGAAGCGCTTCTGGAGACCCTCGATGACCTCGGGGCGTTTTTCTTCGCGCCGCATCTCCTCATCGAGCTGCCCCATCACTTCGTCCTTCTGGCGCATGATCTCAAGCTCTGCGGCGAAGTCCTTCGTGCCGAGGGTCCGCGTTCCTTTCCACATCAGGTGCTCGATAAAGTGAGAAATGCCCGTGCTCCCTGTGCTCTCATTGACGGAACCGACGCGGTAGTAAATGTACGCCGAGAATATGGGGGTCCGATGTCTCTCGAGGGTCAAGACTTTCAGCCCGTTGGATAGGGTGTGCTCGTTGACATCCAGGCGCAAGTCCTGCGCCGCACAGAACGTGAACACCGACACCGCCGCTACGATGCAAATTACGCTCACTGGATAACGCAATTTCCTTTTCATACTTTCCGTCTCTTTTTCGACAAGTTGAGTTCGATCACCTTCGCGTATCTCAGAAATCTGGAAAAGGAGGAGACCAGGCAAATAATCAGCCCGTGCACGCCGTCGAGGAATCCGCGTTTTATGACGTACATCTCGACAAACTTCGCCATGGGAGCAAGGAGTAACAGGGCACAGGCTCTCCCTATGGAGCAGTTCAGGAGTCTCGCGGCGGTTATGGTCGAATACTTGTCAATCGTCGCCAGGTGCTCCGAGAGGCTTGCGCACGGATAATGGTGGATTTCTCCCCGGAGCCGTAGGACTCTCCCGTTGGTGATAAATGTGTCGTGAGGCTCCGAGCCGCCGAAGTGCCCGTGGTTTTTGTTGAAGAGGCGGAGCTTGTAGTCCGGATACCAGCCGCAATGATTGATCCACTTCCCAAGATAATAGACGTGTCGCTTGATGAGAAAACCGGAGCAGCGGCCGAGGCCCTTGGCGGACTCCTCCAGGATCTCCGCGCGCAGTTCCGGAGAAACTCGCTCGTCGGCGTCTAACGAAAGAACCCATTCGCTCTTGACTTTGCCCAGAGCGAAATTCTTCTGGGTAATGTTTCCCTCGTACTTGTTCTGGAAAATTCGGTCGGTGTATTTGCGGGATATCTCGAGCGTCCGGTCCGTGCTGAACGAGTCAACCACGACGATCTCATCGCAGAAACTCAGGCTCTCAAGGCAGGCCCGGATGTTTTCCTCCTCGTTGTACGTGATGACACAGCCCGAAATGGGCTGCGTTTTGTCGCTGCTTGGTTTGTTCGTCATTAAGGAACTTGCCTCATGATAGTAGGTCCGCAGTCCGCCCTTGTTTGACGTGCCCGGGGACGCTCCGGGTTCATCGCGTGGAAACCTTGACTCCGCGTTCCGAAAGGTACTTCTTGAGCTCGGGGATTGAAATCTCCCGGAAGTGAAACACGGACGCTGCCAGGATAGCGGACGCTTTGCCTTCGGCGACTGCGAGGTACATGTGCTCGAGCGTCCCTGCGCCGCCGGAAGCGATGACCGGCAGTCCCGTGGCTTCCGCCATTGCGCGGGTGATCGCGAGGTCGTAGCCGCCTTGTGTTCCATCCGTCGCCTTGCTCGTTGGGAGAAGTTGTCCGGCGCCCAGTTCCTTCGCTTTCCGGGCAAACTCAACCGCGTCCGAACCCGTGGCCGTTCGGCCTCCGTCAACATAGACCTCATAGCCCGAGGGGAGAGCTCCGTTTCGGTCCACGTCAATGGCGACGATGATTCTCTCGCGTCCGAAGCGATTCGCCGCCTCGGAAATCAGGCCTGGATTGCGAAACGCGGCGCTCGAGATGGAAACCGCGGACGCCCCGGTGTCCAGGATTCTGGCGATGTCGTCGAGGGAGGAAATTCCTCCGCCGACCGTCACCGGAACGCTCACCGCTGACACAACCTTCCGGACGACCTCCATGTGCGTCTTCCGCCCTTCTACTGTGGCGGTTATGTCGAGCATGGCAATCTCATCTGCTCCTTCCTTCTCGTAGAACTCGGCGTTTTCGACGGGGTCCCCGGCGTCTCGGAGGTTGATGAAATACACTCCCTTGACCACCCTTCCGTCCTTGAGGTCCAGACAAGGAATAATCCTGATGTAGTCAACCATGGTTCAAGCTCCTTCCATCCACTCCTTCGTTCCCGGAATTCGACACTGCCGTTCCTATTCTCGAGCACCAACGATGTACAGCAAACCGTCCCCAGCGACCGGCGCCGTGAAGCCCCGCTTGTCCCGCTGCTCGTGGGAAGCGGCAGCGGACGCGAGGACGACAACGGAACCCCCCTCTGCGACCTTTGCGGTCTCTGCTGTTGAGAGCCACAACACATTGCAGAAGAGCGCTACCTTTCGCGCAGTCGGACCACCTCCGTGTCGCCGGGGGAAAGTGTCAGCGTCATAAGGACGACCCTACCGCGCCAGTCAAGTTGAATGACTGCGGTCGAGCTGACGATTGCGGCGGAGAATTGTCTTCCGGCGAGACCCACGGCGGCTAAATCAACCTCGACGGTCGCTTCTTTCTTTTTGCTGGAAGTATTTAGCAGAGTGAAATAGAGCCCGCGGTCCAGACTCTCCCCGTAGCGCTCGATCCGCACGTCGGGGTCAAAGGTCGCGGCATGAGGTATGGGCTGCCATCCCGCCTTGCCGAGTTCACGAATGATCGGCAGGTACTTCTTGAAAAGCGGTCGGTCGCGGTTGTACAGCCGTGGCTGAGAGAAATAATGACTCGTAGAGGCGTCAGCGCTGAAGAAGCTCGGATAAAACGCGTAGAACATGCAGCGCCTGATATATCTCTCCGTGTCGTCGTACGTCCACGAGTTGAAGTCGGTGTTCATCAAAAAGAGGTACGGCTTCTGGGACATCATCGCCCGACGGTAGTTCATGATCCATTCTTCTTCCGGCTGGAACGTCCCGCGGCGTTTCCAGTTAATCTCGATCCCGCAAGTATCGAAGAGGTGGCATAGAAAGCCGAAGCGCAGCGGGACGCTGTTCGCCATCATCAGCTCGCCGCGCTTGTGGACATCCTCGGAAATGTAGCTTGCGAACTCGTAGATGGAAAAGGCGTTGAGGATGCAGGGCTTCTTCGTGAGAGTGTCGAAGGTCAGGGGAATTCCTGCGGACGCAAAGTGCTCCCGACGGAAATTGCAGAGCGTGCTCCATCCTTCGAGCGAGTCGAGGTATTCCCCGTCCAGCCCCTGCTCGGAGGACTCGACGTACTGACGGTCCGCCTCACTCGGGTCGTAGTTCAGCTTGCCTTTCGTCAGTTCGCCTTTCAGCCGCGGGGATGGATTCAGAGCAAAAACGCATCCATCGCACCAGGGCGCATTCTCAACCGTGAGCCGATAGTTCCCCCTTTCGTCAAAAATCCCCGACGAGACCGTCGCGAGAGCACTGCGGTTTCCCTCAGCCGCGCTTCTTTTCAGGAAATCCACGCAGCCCTGGTACGTGCGGTCAACTTCCTTCGGCATCTTCTGCCAGTAGGTCTGAGGCTCTGTGTAGCGGAACGTCAGAATCCCATGCTCGTCGTCGAATTTGGTCTCGTTGTTCCCTTCCTTGAAGACGAATCCGAAATCCTCGAGGTTCTCGATGCTGGAGATTTTCAGAAACGCCATCCACAGCCCTTCGTCCTTCACCCTTTTGGCAAAGAACTGCGGATAGAGGTCGCAATATTTTTTCAACGCTCCGCGAAAACCCCACCCTGGCTCGAAGCTGTAAATGATGAATCGGAACGATGCTTTCCCCGGAAAGGCTTCCACGTCGTGGCAAAGCCCAAAGTCGTAAACGATGTAGAGAATTCCACGGTCGGCATCGTAAGCGAGGCGATAGAGCCGCGGGCAATCCATCGGGACAGCGATAGACAAGCCAATGCCGCTGTTCGCGTCGGAGAGCGCACAGAGCGGATACCGCGACATGGTTCCGTTTTCCCCGGCGCCGACGGGCACGACGTTTCGGAACTCCCCTTCCTCCGCCGCATTCCGTCGTGAGGTCGCATCGTCCCACCAGACCCACTTCTTGCCGCCCACCGGAAGCCCGAAGTACAGAGAAACGGAGCGGTCCCTCCGCATCGGATCGCTCAAAGTACCGGCGACCTCGAGGGCGCTTTCTGTCCCTTCGACCGTCACGTCGAGTTCGAGGCCAAGAGATGCGGACCTCATCGAAAGGACACCTCGACCTGCTTTACCCGGGGAGGTCGTGCCGCGAAAGGAGTGAAAGGCAGACCGCGCGGCAGCGTCTCGGGCGAAAAAACCGGAGGGCGCACCGGTGAATCTGACGGGACGGCCGTTGGCGCTCAGGATGGAAGCGCTTCCCGACTTATCGAGGCCCAGCACAAAGCCGTCCCCGGAACTTATCGCCGCTTCGGGCGGTGTACGGAGCGGGGCTCCGCCTGGTCTCAGCGCGGGCACACCGTCAAAGCTTGGGGCGCCCGACGAGGTCAATTGAGTCAGCCTGATGTCGTCGAACCAGGCCTTTCCGGAATGAGAACGGAACAGAAGGTACAGAGAGAGGCTCTTGATGGGTCTTGCAGGGGTCACGAAGAAGGAGACTTTCTGCCATCCGTGGGTACCGGTGGAGAAGGGGGCGTTCGTCCCCCAGAGAGGCGTTCCGTCGTCGTAGATGCAGTCAACATAAATAGAATAATCCGCGTTGCTGCCGCCCGAGACGTTCTCCGCCTTGCTCCACCCCTCGACGTACAGCGGAATCGCACTTCTCTGATTCAGAGTCAGGTGGGCGACGGCGCCGCGTTGTTGGGTTCTCCCGGAGTTCTCACACACAAGGCACCGGCCGCCACGGCGTCCCTGTTTCTTGACGAGCGAACAGCCCAGTTCGTACTTCCCCCATCCCTCCGCAGGAGCGTCAACGTCCTTATTGAAGTCCGCGTTCTCCAAGAGGTTTCGCAGCCTGGAAGCCTCCTCTGCCCGCGGAACGGGAATCACAACCTCCGACGGCAGCTCGCTCCACGCCTCATGAGCTGCCGCCGCCAGAAAGAGAGGAAAGCACACCAAGGCGACTCGCAAACTGACGAAGGGTCTCGTGAATTTTCTCGCGGACATATGCGTCCTCCGTGCCTGAACCCATACGTCGCCTCGCCCGGCGCCGCTCGTTGGTCAGGCAGTGGCTAATTCGTTTTCGCATCTTCGCGAACGAGATATAGAACAGCATCGCCGCCGAAGGGCGCCGTGAACTCCCGCTTCTCTCCGCCCGCGACTTTCTCCGCCTTTACGGCAGCACCCTCCGAGGGATTGAACCACTCGACCGAAAGCGGACCTTTCGCGCTGGAAAGGTCCACCGCAACCGTTCCTGCGGAGGGGAGATAAAATAGATACTCAGAGCCCGGATTTGCCAGACAGTACTTTGTCGAGGCAAGTTCCTCGTGCGGAATCATCTCAACAAGATTCATTCGATTGGCGAAACGCAGGGTATATCCCATGCTCCGGCGAACCGGCTCCCTCTCGAAGGTGCTCGCGCCGGTCGTAGCGCCCCCCCTCGAGAGTGACGGCAGCGAGCACGTGAACGGCCATGTCCGCACCAGCGTTCATACAGGGGACCGCCGTCCCTCATAAGGCCTGTACCCTGAGGAACTTCACGGTGGTTGGACCGATCAATTCCTCCCAGGACATCGTGGCGCCGGTGCCGCGCTGGGCCGAAACCATCGCGCAGGCAAACGGATCGGTGGCAAGAAATGGTAGCATGGGCTGATGTAAAGCTGCCACCCCCTTGTATGTGGTTAGAGACCCGAGCCGAGCCTCGAAGAACGTAAGTCCAATTTCCTGCGCGATGAGGGTCCTGTCAAGGCCCTTTTTTGCCGGTTTTCTTCAGCCTCGGGGAGAAAACAGGTCAAGGGCATGGCTTTCCTGACCGTGCTCGCATAGCGAAACCGACAGGCATTACGCAAGGCAGAGGCTTACTCTCCCCTGACCCGGTAGAATCGCTTGTTCGCTCCGCCTCCGAGGACGTTCTCGTCGGTCCACGCGGGATCGGTGATGGGCCAGTCTCCGGGTGGCGTTTCCCAGGCGCCGCGGTACAGATCATTTGTCCATTCGACCGTGTATTCCCCGGTCCCGAATGGCTGCCAGCTCAACGACAGCGAGTCCCCGTCTCTCTTGATGGGCGGGACGCCATCAATCCCGGGGACGGCGAGGTCAAGTCGGAAATTGCAGAAGTCCCAACTGCCCTGAGCGAGACGGAGCCGAATGGTGTGGGCGCCTCTGGCTACGAGGAAGGTGCCCGCTCCGGGTCTCCACTGGAAGTCAGCCAAGTTCTTGCCCGTGAAGTTGATGGTGGTCTTGAGCACTTCGTCCAGATAGACCTCGACGACGGTGTCGCCGGCGTCGGTCGCAGCGAGGGCGGTTATGGCCATCACGCCGTCAGCCGGAAAGGCAGTCGTCTCGGTCCTGCTGGAGTTGAAGCTGTAGTGCCACCAGTCACCGACAGTGGTGTAGCCAATGAACGGGTCAACCTCGCCCGCGCCGAGGAAATTGACGTAGAAGGGGAGGGACGGGTCCCGATATAGCTGGCTGTGGCTGGTGTCCAAGAAGAAGAAGTCGTTGTCGGCGATGGCGTCTGCGGTCAAAGCCTTGTTGGCGAGAACGCCTGGCATGTACTGCTTCTTATCGTGCTCGGCGTACCCAGTGACCCACTTCTGCCTCTCCGCCTCATCTGTCGGATGAGAGCCGGCACGCACGAGGTCGCCCGTCGCGGTGCGTCCGTCGAAGTCGGCGGTGTACCGGTAGACGTGGTAGGTGTTCACGTCCATGACCGTGAAGGTAACCTCATCCGAGCCGGACCACAGCGAGTCGGAGGCGCTGAGCCGGAAGGTCACACTCTCTCGCATGAGGACTCCCGGGGCGGTGAAGGAGGCGTCCCGCTGGGTGGGGTTGTTGATGACCACAGACGGGCCGCTCACCTGCTCCCACAGGAAGGTGGTCGCGAAGCTCGTGGTGGCGCTTCCGTCGAGAGTGACGGCAGCGAACTCGTCAACGGTCATGTCCGCACCGGCATTGGCGCAGGAGACCGCCGTCCCCCATACCTTGATTGTCTTGGCACAGCTTGCTCTATTAACGATCTGGAAAAGCTCGTAGGCATCAATGGTCATCTCTGAAGGAGCGTCCGTTACAGCGTCCCACCACATTCCGTCGTAAGGGGGTCCCCAGCCATCCACCAGAAATGCAGTCTGGGAGCCCTTAATGATTACATCCGCGGTGGAGGGGTCTGTGCCGCCTGTCAGACATGCGGCCAGTTGCTCACCTATGCACCCGTGACCGCCGTTGAGCGCGATGTGCGGGGCCCGTACGGGGAGCACGAAGGGGTTGGGACCGGGGTTGGCATTTACCGGAATCGGGTACTCGTAGTAGAACGGCGAAATGTCCACCATGTACTCGATTTTCGTCAGGTATTTGTTGTTCACCAGAATCTCCCGCGCAATTGTCCCCGGCCTCGGCTCGTTCACCCGGGCGAAGTTGGCCTCCAGCGCCGCTCGCATCCAGGAGACGCCGCTGTCCGACCACGGGTAGTCCTCGAGGAAGTTCTCCCCGTCTGGAAGCACTCCAACGGTGTATTTGTCGTGCGATATAAAGTCCGCGTCATTGTGCTGCGTGGACTCGCCAGGCAGCGTGTGATTGTGCGGTATCTTGAATCGCCCGGGCCCGGAGGGGCCGTTGTCCCCGGCCGGAGTGTCAAAAAATGGATCGCTGATTTTTATGAGGCGGTCTCTTTTGTTGACACCTACGGCGGTAACGAAGTGCCCTCCGACCCTCTCGTAATAGTACGTATCCTTGCGCTCATAGAAACCGAGGAGAAGAATGACATCCTGGCATCGGCACAGCTCAGGCGCAATGTCCTTAGCGAGATCGGGATCCTTGACGAGCGTGACCGAAAAATTAACCCTAAGCCAGTCCCAACACCACAGCCCTGGTGGGAGCCCCGTTTGGACTTGGATATACTGCTGGATGCCCGCCTCCATGTCGTCAATCCGAGTTCCCTCCCATAGGCAGGGAGTCACACCGCCGTCTGTTCCCATGCGCCTCGCAAGATCCTCAACAAGGGGCGCCACGTTTGCCGGGTGGTGGTCATCGTCGTTGATGCCCCAGTAGGTCGTCACAAGCCAAAAGTGATCGGAGTCCCTCGTCGGCTTGAAAAGCTCACCTGCAGGAGCATACAACTCCTCAAATCGTGAGTCCATCCACCATAGAGAGTTCGCGACAGCCACCGGGCCGTCCCAGGTCCACCTCCAGTCTGGATTGTACGGATTGTTGCTTGCGTCACCGGGGTCTAAGCCCGGAACTTTCCCCCACCCGTCCTGCTTCTGGCAGAAATCGGGGACGCCCCACTGTGCGTAATCATGATAGCGCTCCTTGCAGTACCAGTACGTGGGCGAAATGTGGACCATGTACTCGATCTTCGTCAGGTAGTCTCCTGCGTGGTCGTGCGGGGGCGCCACTCCACCCAGAGGCGCGTTGGCGTTCGCAAAGTTGTCCTCCAGTTCCGACAGCAGTAGCGCATCGCCGCTGTCCGACCATGGGTAATCCACCAGGTAGTTCTCTCGGTCTTGAAGCAGTCCGACCAGGTACCTGTCGTGTGAGACAAAGTCAGCATCGTTATGCTGGACGGGGGCATGCGACCCGGGCACCAGCAGATCACCGTGCGGTATCAAGGGGAAATTCACAGGCGCGGAGGGGCCGTTGTCGCCAGCCGGCGTGTCCAAATAGGGATCGCTGATTTTTATCAGTGTTTCTGCTTCGCGCAGCCCCGCCACTGTGACAAAATGCCCTCCGATCCTGGAATACTTCTCCTCTTTCTCTTTCCACACGTAGAATCCGAGCAGAAGAATGACATCCTGGCATCGCCGGAGCTCTGGCGCGATGTGCTCAATGAAGTCGGGATCCTTGGTCAGCGCCACTTCAAACCCGAAGTCGTAGGTTGGGTTGCCCGGCTGGAGGCCTTTCAGCGCGATGTACGCCCGTATCCCCTTTACCATATCTTCGACACGAGTCCCGTCCCATTTGCAGGGGTCTGCCACACCTCCGTCTGTCTTCATGTGCTCGGCGAGATCCTTAACAAAGGGGGTTACATTATCCGCGTGGTGGTCGTCCCATTCGCCGTAGGGTTGAACAAGCGGAAAGCAACCGAATTCTTTCGGCGGCTTGTAATACTCCGCCTCAAATCGCGAGTCCATCCACCAAAGCGAGTTCGCGACAGCCACCGGCCCGTCCCACGTCCATTTCCATCCCGACGCCCCGCGTTTGCCCCACTCCTTCTGCTTCTGGGAGAAATCCGGCACGCCCCACTGAGCATAATCGTGGTACGGCTCTTTCTCATAAAATGGGTCGATAGTAACCGTCACAAAATCTACGGCCGAGCATGGCTCGCATACGACGGTGAGCTTGAAAGTGAGAACGGCTGGGGCGATCGAACACGGCACCTCGAATGTGGCGATGAGGCTATCCGCACCGACGATGGTCACGCCCGGGCCGAGCACCTTTTCCCACTTGTACGCAATGGCATTCCTGGAGGCTGAGCCATTCAGCGTCACTGTCACTGTAGTTCCCCTGTTGCAGAAAATCGTTTGGTCGGGTCCTGCATAGGCGGAGCATGCCGACAGGCGCACGTGAACCTCGTCGGTGCTGGAGTTGTTCAGGGCGTCCCACACGGTCAAGCGCAACGTGATGAGCTGATCGCTGGTGATGTCCGGCACCGGGAACGTGCAGACCGCGGCGTTGGGGTCTGAGAGTTCCAGGACCGGCACGGGGGGGCCGAGGTTGATGGCAAAGACGCCAGCGGTCTGAGCGCCAGAACCGGCGAAGCCGCTGAACGTGACCGAAAGGAGTGTCCTCGTCTCATCCACGGGGAGGACTCGATGATACAGGTTTGGACCTCCGACAGGTGTCGCATCGTTCCGGTCCGTCGAGCCGTCCTTCCTGCTTACCCTATAGGTTTCTTCCACGCATCTCTCTACGTCCGCGCGGAAGAACCAGTCGCTGAACTCGAACGGGACAGCGGAGCCATCGCCATCGGCGTAGTTGAGGGTCAAGTTGGTCCAGTGGTTGCCGCCCGCACCGGCGAAGAGAACCGCAACATAACCGTAGTTTCCGGGGGGCACAGGCACCACGCCGCTCGGCTGTTGCTCGCTGAGAAGAAGGCAGTTGTTATTAGTGTACGGTGCGAGCTGATAGTGCGGCGAGAAACAGATCACTCCATCCGCCGGAAGGGCATAGGGACCAACGTCAGGGTTAGACGTGAAAAGGTAGTTTGCACCGCCCGGTTCGAACGCATCCTGGTCGGCGAGGACTTCGCCCTTGGCCCATATCACGTCAGCGTTCGCGGCAGAACTCAAATCGACCTTTGTGACCTCGCCCCCCGCACCAGTAACCTGCTCCCAGAGATACTTGACTGCGAGAGGACTGGAGGAATCGGCGCCATTTAGGGTGGCGACGCTTCCCTCGTCCGCGATGAAGTCCGCTCCCGCGTAGGCGTAGAGGTATTCCTCCGCGCCGGGGACGCCGAACACTTCAATTTCAGCCACGGAGGTGAAGTCGGCCGCTCCGCCTGGAGCGCCGTAGATCCTCAGGCCGATGCCCTCAACGCGCGGGAACTTGAGCATGTGCCTGCGGATGAAGGGGAGCTGGCCAAGAGCAGGGCTGCGGCCATCGGGCGTATCGGGGCTGAACTGGTAGGCGGGTGTAATGGTGACGCTGGGAATGTTGTACCAATCTACACCGTCCTTCGTGAACTGGACGCCCAGCGAAGTCCAGTAGCCGCCGTGGCCAAACACATTGCCCGGGTAATAGTGGATTTCCTGGAAGTACAGAGGCACAGACCAGTTGTAGCCCCACCAATCGTCCGCGGAAGCCTCGTCGTTGAACCAGCTATCGAAGCTCTCTTCTCTATCACCGTTGTTCATGACGGTTCCGAGCGTCCAACCGGGATGCGGCTTTTTCGCAAAGGGCCCTGTGTCAGGTCTAAGAGCGAGGTTCGCGGAGAGAGCATAGGCCTGAGCCGGAACGGAGGGTGAGCCTTCACCGAAGGTGTTGACGGCGATGACGGTGTAGCTGTACACCTGGTCCATGTAGAACGGCGTCGACGTGTCGGTGAAGCTTGTTCCAGTGAGGTCTTCGGCGACAAGCGTGTCGAACGGGAAAGGAACGCCAACCTCGCGTCTGAGAATCTTGTACGAGTCGGCTCCATCCGCCGGATTCCATGTGAGTGCGATCCCCAGCTCGACGCCCTCGGCCGTCAGTCCCGTGACCGGTGCGGGAGGGGCGGCATCAAGAACCGTGACATTGACCGTGTCGGAAGAGGTGGTTGTGCCATCGCCGACGCTCACCTTGAAGGTGAGGGTCTCAGCGCCAGCGACGCTTGGCGCCGTAAATGTGGCGATGGGCTGGTTGGCGTTGGTGATGGCAACGGCGGGGCCGGCGGTCTGCTCCCAGAGCCAGGAGGTTATGGCGCCGATAGAGGCTGAGCCATCCAACGTCACTGTGTCTCCGCTGTAAGCTGTTTCGTCAGGTCCTGCATCGGCGATGCAGCACTCGGGGCCGAGGTCAAGTCGGAACTTGCAGAAATCCCAATTGCCCTTAGCGACCCGGAACCGGATGGTGGCCTGCCCGCTCTTTACCGCGAAGGCGCTCGCCGCCGGTCTCCAGCGGAACTCATCCAATCCCTCCCCGATGAAGCCGATGGTGCCCTTGGCGGTGTCGACCCCGCTCTGCAGCTCGAGTTCGATGAACTCCAGGACGCCGACATCGCTCGCCGCGAGGGCGGTCACGTATAACACTCCCTCAACCGGGAAGCTCGTGACCACGGTCTTGGTGGAGCTGAAGGTGTAATTCAACCAATCACCCTGTGTGGTGTGGCCGATAAACGGCTCATCGGCGGCATTGCCGAAGTCTCTGAATTCGATGTGCATCGGATTGACGGAAGCGTCCCTGTAACTCTGAGAATAATCCTGGTTTTGAAAATAGTAGTCGTTGCCGGCGAGGGCGTCCTCGGTCGGCGCCCTGTTGGCAGGCCGACCAACCATGTACTCCGTCAGGTCGTGCTCGACGTAACCTTGCACCCATTGGCCATCCGCGAACACAAGCTGCCCCGTTCCCGTGCGCCCGTCGAAGTCAGCCGAGTACCTGTAGATGTGGTAGCTGTCCACATCCATCACGGTAAACGTCACCTCATCCGATGCCGACGCCTGAGCGTTAGAAGCGGTCAAACGGAAGGTCACCTGATCCTGCCAGGCAACCCCCGGCGCCGTGAATGACGCCATCTCCTGGTTGGCGTTGTTAATCACCACAGACGGCCCGAAGACCTGCTCCCACAAGAAGGAGGTTGCCGCGGTCGAGGCCGACCCATCCAACGTTACCACCACTCCCTCGTTGACCGTCTGGTCAGGTCCGGCATTAGCGCAGCATGCCGTCGTTCCGCTTATCTCCACGGTCTTGGCATGGCTTGCTCTGTTAAGGATCCAGAAATGCTCACAGGCATCAATGGTCATGGTTGAGAGAGCCTCGGCGTTCGGATCGAACCATTTTTCGTCAAATGGAGTTCCAGGCGCGTCCGCCAGAAAAGCGGACTCGGACCCTTTATAGATCATGTCTGCCTCAGCGGGGGCGGGACCTTTCTCCAGGCCCGCTGCTAGTTCCTGACCTACGCATCCGGTACCGCCATTGAGTCTGTTGTCAGCAGGTTGGACAGTCAGCATCACGTCATTGAGGCCCGGATTTACCGTTATCGTCTGGACCGCTCCCCAGGTGAGCGAGATAGGCACAAAGGACAAGAACGACACCAGTGCCACCGTAAGGAGTGATTTTGTCTTCATGGCGACCCCTCCCACGATTGTGGTTTGTAGTGACGATTACGGAGCCCCTTCAACCCGCAGCCGGGGTTGAAGAGCATTATTCAGAACGACGGTGCAAACAATCGCTTCGGTGCGCAGAGGGAACCGGCACGTCCAACTCAGGAGTCAGTCGCTCGTTGGCGCCAATAACGAGAACCTCATCAACCGACTTGGTCCGCTGTGTCAGGCCCCAGTACAGGGGCTTGCGCGGCCCTGGGCGCAGGACGATCACGTTCGCAATGGAAATCGGTGCAGCGACGTGGAGACATGGGTCGAAGTGCGTCTACCCCCCTTTTGGTTTAGAAACCCGACAAGATTCATAACGATCCGAGAAGAAATCTCTCGCGCCACCGAGGTGATGTCAAGTCTTTTTAGCGTGCTCAAGCATCGGCGGCTGTATGGGGGCGCCAGGCAAGAGCCGGCTCATTGGGATAAGACCCTGTGAGGGAAGTTGCCGCATGGATGCGGGACATCCACACCGTGGGAGTTTGGCGCTGAGCGAGCCGACGGCCTGGCCGAAACGTCAGGCTTGCTCGCTGGCTACCTTTTATCAAGAAAGATGTACAGGACGGCGTCGCCGCTGAAAGGCGCCGTGAACTCCCGCTTCTCTCCGCCCGCGACTTTCTCCGCCTTTACGGCAGCACCCTCCGAGGGATTGAACCACTCGACGGAAAGAGTTCCGGTTGCCGCAGAAAGGTCCACCGCAACCGTTCCTGCGGAGGGGAGATAAATTAGATACTCAGAGCCCGGATTTGCCAGACAGTACTTTGTCGAGGCAAGCTCATTGTGAGGGACCATCTCGACGAGATTCATCCGATTTGCGTACTTCAATGCGTAACCCAGGCTCCGGCGAACCGGCTCCCATTTCGGGTCGAGTTGTTCTCCGAGCACGGTGCCGTGATACGGGTCCATGAACAGCGGGTTATACCCTCTTAGAAAACTCTTCCACACCCACTGCTGATTTCCGCCAATTCCCCAGAGATGGTCGGTGTCGTTAATGATAACCTTCGTTCCGTCGGCTGCCGGGGGATCGTCTCTGTACCCTCCGTCGGGATTGGGCGAAACCCAGTCAGCCGGACTCTCGAAAAGTGTGCTGTTCTTGCCGCCCTCGTACTGAAACGTCATTCCGACGGGGTGCTGCTTTGGTTTCCCCTTCTCGTATTTGTGAATGAAATCAATCATGTGATACTGCCATTTTGTGGATGGCGAGTGGTTTTCGTTGGATATCTCGTAGAGGACATTGTCGAGGTCATTCACGGTGTCAATGACCTTGCTGACGTAAGCTTCTTGAAGAGCAGTGATATCCCGGCTGGCGAGGGTGTAAATGTCAAGCCCTTTGCGGTCGCCATTCAGGTCGCCGTCTATCCCGTTGACGTTGTTGTCGCGATGGAAGGGGTGGCCTTCCCAGGCGCCGGGCGCAAACTGCATTCCCCAGCCCTCGAAGAGCATTACAGAGACATAGATTCCCTTTTTGCCCGCCACCTTCACCCTCGTTCGCAGCCGATCGAAGTACTCGGGATGAAATTTCTTCACGTCGAACTTGGGTTTTCCGTCGAGAGCCGTGGCGGGGCCCGTGCGCGCCCACGGTTGCGGAGAAGCGGTGTGAACCGTCTTCTTCGGCCCGAAGGCTGCGTACACCTCCCGCGTATCCCACGTGGTGGATTCCCAGGTCCACATCCGGATGAAATTGTGATTGAGCCGCTCCATCCAATCCAGGTAAGTTGCGAAGTCGAAACGGGGTGGCGGGTCTTCTCGCCCCATGTCCACGAGATTGTTCCACGTATGCGAGCCGGTCAGATAAATTGCCCTGCCGCTTCCGTCGGTGAAGTATCGAGGATTTTTCTCGGAAACCCTGAGCGGGCCGCTGGCCGCAGCTGCTTCGACCGTTCCCCGCCCCGCCAGGAAGAATAGTATGGCGGCGAATAGAAACTCCGACGCAAGGGCAACGGCTACGAATAGAGACCGCAATGACCCGAAGCCGGTGAGATGTGCCCGGCGACATCTGGGTCTGATCCTGGCATCACTCCTTTTCATCATAGAACCCTCCTGCATTGTCGTGGGACTCCGTGGTCCCATTGCCCAGAGCCAAAGATCATGGGGATGGACCACCTTTCCTCAAGTGGAGAACCCAATCCTCCTTGCTGGGCGCCGAAAACTCGCACTGTTGTGCAGTCTGCGATTCAACTGCCTTCCCCCACTCGCCTCTGCGCGGGTCGAACCACCGGGCTGTCAGGGGCCCTCGAGAAGCGCTCAGGTCCAGCGTCACGTTTCCCCCGTTCGGGAGGTACGCCGCAATTTCCCCCGCCGAACCAAAAACGAATGCCTCTCCGGCTCTCACGGTCGCGTCCCGTGGCTGCATTTCCCAGAAGCGTACTTGCTTCGTGAAGTCGGCCAGGTAGCCAAGCTGCCGACGCAGCGACTCGCGCTGCGACCCCTTGAAGTCCCCCTTATGTAGGCTGCCGGTTTGCAGACTCGGGTCGAGGTAATCCACGTGGCCGCCGCTCACGAAGGCCGTCCAGGCGGCCTTTCGCACAATGGCGTCTTCGGGACTTCCAATGCCGTCGCTGTCGAAGATGAGCGGCTGGTTGAGTCCCCGTGCCTTCACGATGGCGCCGTGGAGCCGCTGCACGTCCCACGTCTTTATGCCGCCGTAGTCGTGGTTGGGCAAGTCCAGCGGCATCGCAAGGTGCTGTTTCGGTTTCGTTTTTTCACACTCGTGGATGAACTCGCAGAGATGCCGCTCCCACTCCGCGTTATAGTAATTCTCGTTGGCGATCTCGAAGAAGATATTGTCGAACTCGTTCACCGTGTCCACTACCTTGCGGACGAGGGCCTTCTGCGTCTCGAGCACCTTTGGGTTAGCCATCGAACAGAAGCCGCGCTGGCCATCCGTCCCGTTCGCCGTGTTGGCGGGATCGCCGTCCACGCCATTGACGTTGTTGTCGCGGTGGTAGGCATGAAGTCTCCACAGTTCCTCGTGCTTGACCATCCATGCGTCGAAGATCGTCAGTTGAAGAAAAATGCCGCGGTCCATCGCCGCCTTGCATACACTCCTTAGCCGCTGGAAGAATTCGGGGTTGAATCTCGTCAGGTCGTATTTCGGCTTCCCGTCGTTCGCCGTCCCTGGCCCGGTCCGCAGGTAGGGGTTGAAGTGCGCGCCATCGTATTGCTCAGGGAACTTCTCGCATCCCCACCAGACCCATACCCGAGCGAAGTTCAGTCCGTTCGCCCTGAGGGTATCAAACATGGCGTGGAAGTTGTAGTCCACGCCGGAGAACGTGCCCCAGGTGTAATCCCCGACGAGCACGACAGGCAAACCCTGTGCAGTCTGGAAATAGTGTGGATTTGTCGTGCATAAAGGCGTGGATTGTGCCGCCGCAGATGCCTGGGACACAACCAAGGCGATCGCCGCCGATGCATGCCACGTGCGCCTCGCAAAAGTGCAAAGGCGCCAAGAAGAAAACAACTTCAGCAAGCCGACAAACGATCGGCAACCTGCCCCCAGGCACCGAGTGCGAGTCGCAGGAACCGGCGAAGGCTTTTTCATGGCTGAACTCATCCCTCTATGCCTCCTTCTTGGAATAGTGACTTTGATTCAGTCATCTGCCTTCAAGAAGGCGTTTTTACCAAGGCGACTCTGCCCGACATCGCTCAGCGCGTCATTTCAAGCGGCTCAGCCACACGTCTATTCGCGGGGCATCCCAGGTGTACGGTTTGTGGAGAATGTCTATGTCGCCGTCGCCGTCGAGGTCGGCGACCTGTGATTCGTGATTGCCGTACCCGGTGGCGATTACGGTCTTCTCGAAATTCCCCTTTCCATCACCGAAGAAAATCCACATTGTCGCCTGCTCTTTGTGCCCCGGGGTGTGCATCTCCGCGCAGAAAATGTCCAGATTTCCGTCGGCGTCGAAGTCGGCCAAATCCAAGCTATGCCCGTGAACCACATCCGTCCCCAAGACATCGTGGGCAACCCATTCGCTGCCGTTCCACTCGTACCATTTCAACCGCCCGATGGCATCGCCGGGACAGAAGACTGTTTCCGCCCAGCCGCCCTTCTTCAGTTGGCCGGCTGCCGCTTTCGCGAATCTCTGCTGATCGTCAATCAGGTGCGGGGTATATTTCGTTCCGCCTTCATGCTTGAACCATCGCCCGCCGCCCACGATGTCGAGCTTCCCGTCGCTGTCTATGTCCGCCTTCGCCAACCCCTCGTGCTCTCCGCCGGTGTATGTATATATCGGCGTGCAAGTCCACGGTTCAGTCGCCTTCGGGTTGGCAGGGATTTCGGCAAGAAATAATCTGCTTGCCCCCTGGTTCCAAAACACAAGCTCCGCGTGTCCATCGCCGTCGAAATCGCCAAAGAGCTGATGATGGTGCTTCTTCTCGCCGAAGTTCTTGACGCACCGCCTCTTCCACGGCGTCTCCGGGTCGTAGTTCGGGCACGGATTCTCCCACCACCAGACCTGGTTGCTCTGCCAATCGCCGCCCATGACAAAGTCAAGGTCGCCGTCCCCATCCATGTCGCAGGACGTCGCTCCCGCCTCAATCTGGAGGGTATCCTTATCAATCACGTATCTCTTCCATCCCTTGGCTTCGCGGCGATACCACACGAGGGCCGGCGCCTTTATCCGACATGAAATCACAAAATCGTTGATGCCGTCCCTGTCTGCGTCGAAGATCAGAGCCGCCGTCTGCTGATCGGAGACGGCTGGCGCCGGCAGGTCCCCCGTCTTGCTGGACAAATGTGCCCATTGGATGGACGCGCCATAAGCCGACCAGCAGAACGCCGCTGCCACCAATCCCACGAGCAGACCGCACACCAGGCTGATAATGTCGCGACTCCTCTGCGTCCCTTCCTTGCTCATCGCTTCGGTCCTCCGAAGAATTGCATTTCTGTTTGTCCAGTGATGGAGAGCGAAAAGACAGCGCGAGTCTGCCAGAACGCCGCGCTCCCGTCAAGAACCACAAACCATAGGGTGCGGCTGTAGTTCGGGGGTTACTCGGGTCTTGTCCCGGTGCCGGTCCGCACCCCGTGCTGCCTGGCCAAGGATTCTTGTACTTCGGACAAGGGCGTGGACCGGCGCAGTCGTTTGCCTCCTTGTGCTCATCAATAATTCAAGTTGACACGGAAATCGGGGAAAGCAGGTCTCCCGGAAAGGCGCGAAGACGCGCAGCACGATGGAGGGCCCGCTCGGGACGACCCTCCGCGTCTTAGTGCCTTGCCGAGACCAAGCAACGGCGCTTGTGGCCGTCCAGAATTTCAAGTAGCTCGCCTGGCAGGCTTGAACTGGATATGATATCCAGAGCCTTGGCCATGCCCCGGAAAACTCGGGCTTGACAGGACGATGACAGTAGCTTATATGTGAGCGACAGTGGCCCAACTGAGGCTGGTCGAGAATAGTCACGGGGTGTCATCGTGTCAGAATCCCATCGTCAAGCCGCATGCAAAAGATGCGGAACACCGCTGCGGGATGTCCAGGTAGGGCTGATGCTTGGAAACCCCGAGTACAATCAGTGGTGCCGAGAGGGTTATTGCTCGCTGGAGTGCTTCGAAGGGCCTCCGCGTCCCCGCGCTCGTGCGGTGGTTGGACGTGACTCCTGCTTGGTGCAGATGGTGGGCCCTGTGGGAATCGGAGGTTGGCTCATTATACCAGCCATTGGCCTCCCTCTATCAGTTCTACTCAACGCTTTCGCGCTGACTAAGGAAGGCGTGCTGGTACTCTCGCGACTGCTGCAAGGGCAGGGCATCGGCCTGACTGCCGCTGAGTCCTTCGGGCTTGTGTGCACGCTCATCCAACTGGTTCTCGTTTCTATCGCGAGTTCGCTGTTCTTCGCCGCGAGAGCAAGCGCCCCAACGGCCTTTATCATCTCGATGGTGGCTTCGCTGCTCTTGCACTCCGTCGACATTATGTTGACACTTGCCTGGATTGGGTTGTTCGACTGGCGGGTCCTCCCGCCGTGGGGCTGTGCTTACGCGGTTGTAACATTGTGGATAGTCTACTTCAGGAAAAGCAAGAGGGTCAGGAACACGTTCGTACGCTAATACAGCCTCCGGTGACAGTGGACGCCTGTGCGGCCGGTAGGTCCCGAGGCTTGGCGAATCCCTCGACTCGACCGACACTGCCTCCCCCTATTCTGATCGGTGGTCGCGCTGCGCGCCCAGGCTGTCGAATCACCCTCCGCGGCTGGCCGACGCCTAACGGGGAGGGAATGTCGTTCCTTTCCCATCTCCCGTTGACTCCCCTCTCCTTTCACCTCGGTCCTCCTGGGTTTCCTCCATCTCAGCCTCCCTGGCCGGCGCCCAACGGGCACCCACACAAACCCTGGCCGGGCAGGCGCCCAATGTGTCGAGGGGTATCCCTCACACTCCTGTCATGCGGAGGTTGGGCTGGCCGGACGGTCACTGAACTGGAGGCCCGAGCATGGGCGTGAGGGGATCGCCGAGCGCCCGTCGTTGACGAGACGTCGCCGCTCCGTGAAGGGGGATGAACCGGCATCGCACGCTTCCGGGCAAGGAAACCGCTGCCCGGAGAATCTGCGCCGGGCACCGGGACTTGGGAGGTCTCTCGCAAAGCCCCCAAGCACGCAAAGGAGCCAGACAGGATCGTGGCGCCCTCGGCGCCACACAGGATGGACAGCATAATCTCGTCAATCCTGTCATCCTGTCTGAATCCGAGTTCTCGCCTCGAGGTTAGCGATACGCAGCCGGCATTTTCATGGTCTCCGGGTGAACGAAGTTCATGACGGACTGCGGGAAGCTCAGCTTTCGCCTTTCTTCAGCCAGACCATGAGGACGGAGATGTCCGCGGGGGTGACGCCGGAGATGCGGGAGGCTTGTCCGATGGAGCGGGGTTGGACTCTGCTCAGCTTCTCGATGGCCTCTTTGCGAAGCCCCTTGATGGTGGAATAGTCTATCGCGGCGGGCATCAGCTTGCTTTCCATTTTCCGGAATCGCTCGACCTGGTCCTTCTGGCGGTTAATGTAACCCTCGTATTTGGTCTCCAGCTCGATCTGCCTTTCGATTTCTTTGGGAAACGACGCGACCTTGTCGGGAAAGCGCGCCTTGAGATCGGCATAGGTGATTTCTGGACGCTTGAGAAGCTGGGCAAGAGAACTCGTCCCGTCGAAGACGCTCTTGAGCCGGGTGACTTCCGATTTGATAGTTGCTCTCTTTTCCTCGACGGAGGGGAAGAAATCATCCCCGACAAGGGCGAATTGATACCCATACCTCGTGAGGCGAAGGTCGGCATTGTCCTGCCGGAGGAGGAGCCGGTACTCGGCTCGGGAGGTGAACATGCGATACGGCTCGTTCGTGCCCTTTGTCACCAGGTCATCAATCAGGACGCCAATGTAAGCCTCCGACCGGTCGAGGATGAGAGGCTCCTCGCCCTTGATCTTCAGAGCAGCGTTGATTCCCGCCATAAGCCCCTGAGCCGCCGCTTCCTCATAGCCGGAGGTGCCGTTAATCTGTCCAGCGAAGTAAAGCCCCTCGACGAGCTTCGTCTCCATTGTCGCTTTAATCTGCGTTGGGAAAGCGAAATCGTACTCTATGGCATATCCGGGGCGCATGATCTCGGCTTCCTCCAGACCCTCGATGGAATGAATCATCTCGATCTGCACGTCGTATGGGAGGCTCGTCGAGGCGCCGTTGACGTATGTCTCTTCGGTGTTCAGCCCTTCCGGTTCGAGGAAAATGTGGTGCGATGGCTTCTCCGGGAACCGGACGATTTTGTCCTCGATGGAGGGGCAATACCTCACCCCCGTACCTTTGATCTTCCCGCTGAAGAGAGGCGACCGGTCGAGGTTGGCGTGGATAATCTCAGCCGTCCGTTTCGTCGTGTGAGTAACGAAGCAGGGAACGCTGCCGAGCGGAGGTCCGACATCGGTATGAGAGAACCGACCCGGGTTCGGGTCTGGAGGCTGCTCGACGACGCGAGAGAAATCAATGGTCCGCGCATTGAGCCGCGGGCACGTGCCGGTTTTCAGTCTGCCGAGCGAGAAGCCAAGCGACCGGAGGCTGTCCGATAGCTCCACCGAAGGGACCTCGCCCGCTCTCCCCGACGGGAAGGAATCCAGCCCGATATGGATGACTCCGTTGAGGAACGTCCCCGACGAGAGGATGACCGCCTTGCCGAAATATCGGACATTCCCGCTTGTGGCGACGCCCGTGGCTTTCCCCGAGTCGGTGAGGATGGCGGTCGCCATCGCTTGCTTGACGTCGAGGTTTTCCTGCTTTTCGAGAGCCTGCTTGAACCCGAACTGGTAGGCTTTCTTATCCGCCTGCGCTCTCGGCGCCCAGACTGCGGGTCCTTTCCTCGTGTTCAGCATGCGGAAATGAATCGTGCTGCGGTCGGTGATTTTCCCCATTTCGCCGCCGAGGGCGTCTATCTCGCGGACGAGATGTCCCTTGGCCAGTCCCCCGACGGCGGGGTTGCAGGACATCTGCGCGATCGTGTCGAGATTGATGGTGAGCAAAAGCGTGGACATCCCCATCTTCGCCGACGCGAGAGCCGCCTCGCAGCCAGCGTGCCCGCCGCCAATCACAATGACGTCGTACCTTGTCGGATAGTCAAACATTCCTTGACCTCTGCTCGTAACCCCTCATTCTCGGGCGCGCGCCCGGCCCCACCAGGGCAAGCGCGCCTCCCACGTCAGGGGCCAACGTCGTGGCATCCCGCCCTTGGCGGGGGCCCCGTGGGAATCATGGGCAAGATGCCTATGCCACGAGAGGGCTCTCGACTCTGTGCTGATCGAGGCGCCTGTAGCTCACCACTGGAGACGGAGGGGTTACCCTCTGTTCAAACGCGACGGGCGCCAAGGAGAAAGCGGCAGGGACGAGGGTTTTCATTGTGTACGGCTTGGTTAGAAATGCGCTGTAGCCCGCGCAGCGTTCGGCGGCGTTTCCCAGAGAGCACGGCGCCGCTCAGCCGGAGCTTGGAGGCTGGCTTTCCTTTTCAACCGGAGGAAGGGCCTTCTGATTCTCTTCTATCTTCTCCCGGATTTTCCGGTCGTTCGGGTTCATTTCCAGAGCCTCTTGCCAATACTCGACGGCTTCCTTGATCATCTTCTTGGCTTTGTACACGTCGCCGATGTGGTCGTAGATTGTCGGGTCGGTATTCTCGAACTTCAGGGCTCGCTGGAGTTCCGCGAGCGCCTCGTCGAGCTTCCCTTGCTGGAAATATCCCCATCCCAGGCTGTCAATGTAGGCGCCGTTTTCGGGCTCCAGGTCGAGCGCTTTTCGGACGAGGTTCATCGCCTCTTCGAGGTTGAGATTTCTGTCAATCCACGTGTAGGCGAGGTTGTTGTAGGAAGCGGCCAGGAACGGATCAAGCTCCATCGCCGTCTTGTATTCTCGCTCGCATTCGTCCAGCTTGTTCAGCTTGTCGCAAGCGTTCGCCAGCATGTAATGGGCATAGACGTCCTTCGGATGTTCCTTGAGGCGCTCCGAGAGCAAGGAGTACGCCTTCTCGTACTGGACGCGCGCCGCCTCGGAGTCGCCGCTTTTGTCAAGCGATTCCGCAAGCGCCATGACGGACGTGTAGGAGACTCCTCCTCCCGCAAGCTCCACTGCCTTTGAAAGGGCTTCGGTGGATTTCGCGAAATCCCGCAGGCTCTGACAGACGATTCCTAACCGAACGTAACTGTCCGAGTCATTCGGGTTCCGCTCGGTAGCTTTTTCAAGGAGAGCGACTGCCTTTTGGTATTCCCCTTTGGCGACTTCGCCCTGGCCCGATGCGTCAAGTGCTCGAGCCAGAGCTACATGCACGCGGAAATCGGCTTTCTCGCCCGCCAGCTCGACAGCCTTGCGCAACGCTTCAATCGCTTCGGCGTACCGCTTGGCTCGGCTGTACGCCTCTCCGAGAGCCGACCAGACGGCGAAATCCTGGGGGTTTTCGCTTTGCTGCTCGCGCAGAATCGCGATGCCGTTTTCAAACGCCTGCGACGCCTCTGTCCTCTTCGTCAGTGTGCTATAGACCTCCCCAAGCGAAACGAACCATTCTGCTTTTGGCGAGGGGAGATGCACCGCTGCTTCCAATTGCTTTTGAGCTTTCTGGTGTTGGTGGAGCCCGCTGTACACGGTAGCCAGCTTGTAGCGGAGGTCGCCATTCTCGGGCTGGAGGCGCACGCACTCCGCGTATGCTTCAGAAGCGAGCGGGTCGTTTTCCGCCCTCTCATAAGCCAGTCCGACTTGATACCACGGCAGCCAATTCTTGGGGTCCTTCTCACAGTTCTGCTGAAGGACGGCGATGGCGTTGCTGAAGCTCTCGGCGGCTTCCTCCTTCTTGCCTAAGGCTCGATAGGTCTGCCCCAGTGTGAGAAGCCACTCCGGGTTGGGGGTGGGCGTGAGCTTTGTCGCCTTGGCCAGATGCTCCACGGCTTTCTCTCTATCGTTTGCGAGGAGATGCGCCCGGGCAAGGACGTAAACGTGCAGCGCGTTGTTCGGCTGCTTGTTCACCGCTTCCTGGAGCAAGTTCAGTGCAGTGGGGATGTCTGATTTCTCGAGCGCCGCCTGCCCCATCAACGCATAGATTCTCGCCTGCTTCGCTGGCTCTTTCTCGACCTGCACCGCGGCCTGAATTGCCTCGTGCATCTTGTCCGGCTTATTCGCCTTGTAGTAGTAATTCGCGAGGAGAAGATGCATGTCCGAATTGCCCGGTTGGGCTTTGACGAGGTCCAGGTAGATTTTCTCGCCTTCTTCGAACCGGCCGCTGGCGAGATAGGCGTTGGCGGCGTCCACCTTCAGCCTGATGTCGTTGGGGAACAGCCGAATGGCTCTCAGGAACTCCTGGATCGCCTGCTCGTAGTCCTTCTCCGCGAGATAGGAGATCGCCAGAAGCCTCCGTTCCTGAATCCTCGTGGGCTCCATGGAAAGGATTTTCTGGTAGCACTCCCTCGCCTTCTGTCTTTCCCCCTTCTGGTCATGGAGCTGAGCCAGAGTCCTCCAGATTTCGACGGAACCCGGGTGATATTTCGTTCCTTCGGTCAGGACGGCGATGGCGGCATCCCAGTCGGAAGCGTTTGCATACGCGCCGGCCACCGCTGTGAAGAAATCCTCCTCGTAGCGCACGCGCCTTATCGCCTTGTCAACCGCCTCCTTGGCTTTTTCCTTCTCTCCGTGCGCCAGATAGTGGTGGATAAGCTGAGCCCACATCTGGGGAGACTCGGGATACAACTCGAGCGTCCTGGTTAAAACTGCGAGCGCCTTC
Source organism: uncultured Verrucomicrobiota bacterium (assembly GCA_964516325.1). Lineage (GTDB taxonomy): Bacteria > Auribacterota > JABMQX01 > JABMQX01 > JABMQX01 > CAZFAP01. Next base: position 4,511 of record CAZFAP010000038.1, on the reverse strand, counting down.
TGGTCGTCCTTCCACCTGACATAGAGGCTCCTCACGTCTCGAAGAAGCCGGAAACTGTTGTTTGTCGCCTTCAGGGCTTTTTCGAGGGTCTCGTCTGCTTTTCCCGGCTCCCGAGTGCCCACGTAGAGTTCGATCAGCTTGAACCACGCTTCCGGGGAGGTGGCGTGCCGCTGGCACGCCTCTAACAGCGATTCCTCCGCCTCTTTCGTTCTCCTCACGGAACCATACGCGTCGGCAAGGCTCAGGTAGAATGGAAGGCTTTCGTCAACGCTTTCGACGGCTTTCCGAAACGTGGCGATGGCCTTGTCATGATTGTTTTTTCTTATGTACGCCAGGCCGAGGCTTTCGTAAGCCTCCTTCATTTTAGGGTCAACCTCGATGGCCTTCTCCAGGTGCTCGATGCGAGAATCAATCTCGTCGGCGCCCGTCAGGAGGCTGGCCAGTTGGTAATACGCGTACCCCGAGCGCGGAAACTTCTCGACAGCTTTCCGATAAATCTCCTCGGCTTTGCGGCGGTAGGCTTTTCTTGTCTCTTCGGATTCCTCCGAGGCTGTGTAGTATTTTTCTGCGTAAGACCTCGCGTGCATCAGCATCGCCGCGAGTTCTGCGTCCGCGACGCTCTGCGCATCTTCCTGAATCTCGCCCGGGCGTATGACCTCCCGCTCAAAGTCGCTGACGGCAAGGCAATAGCGCGCAGCGATGGCCGTCAGGAGACACACGCATACAACAAATCCGCGAATGGATGTCATCTCATTATCCCCTTATCGGGTCAGGCTACTTCTTCTTGTGCCTGTCCCTCCGAAGGTGTTTTTTCCTCTTGTGCTTGTTGATCTTTGCTTTTCTTTTCTTTCGACCGCAAGGCATGGCGCTCTGTTCTCCCGCAGTCCAGTTTCCTGGAGCTGTCTTTCTGCCCTGGGCACGCTCTCGGGCCGCGGCCCCTTCAGGGAACCGCACGTGTACCCCCGCAGCGTGTACACAGAGCAATTTTTAGTTTTCATTTTAGTCCCCCGAAACGCCGGTGTCAACGCTCCCCTTGCTCAAAAATCGGGTTGACACTGGGGTTTACTTCCGTTTACTCTGTAAGCACAAATTCCGGCCGGTCCGGACAGTAGGGGGGTGTGTTGTTCGGGCTTTTTTGGTCGGTCATCATGCGGTGACGACATCGAGAAGTACAGGCAGCGCGCTTCGGCCCTGGCCTTTTGAATTTAGTGTGGCCAAAGTTATGGTAGGCATTTCAAACGCCTTGCGAGAAAATGTCCTCGTGCTCAATCGGCTCTGGCAGGCGGTGAACATCTGCACCGCTCGCAGGGCTATCTGCATGCTCTGTCAGGGCAACGCGCACGCGGTCCTTCAGGAGAACGGCTCCTTCCGAACGTTCGGTTTCGACGATTGGCGCGATTTCTCGCGCGAGGCGGATGGCAAGCTCAAGTTCGTTCACGGCGTCAATTGGAGGATAGCGGTTCCGCCCATAGTCCTTCTTGTCTTCTACGGCAAGACCCCGCAGAAAGAGGTGAAGCTGACCCGCGAGAACATTTTTGCCAGGGACAAAAATACCTGCCAGTATTGTGGCAACGTCGTGGATAAGAGAGACCTCAACCTCGACCACATCATCCCTCGCCACCTCGGCGGAGAAACCACCTGGGAAAACCTTGTCTGTAGCTGCAAGGACTGCAACACCAGAAAGGCGGGCCGTACCCCGAAACAGGCGAGGATGAATCCCATTCGCCCGCCGAAGAAGCCGCTGTGGCGCCCGTACCTCGATTTCAACCTCGAGAGAATCCCCTACGAAGGCTGGAAGCATTTCATTGACGTGAGCTATTGGAACGTCCAGCTCGGGGAGGAAGAAGAGGGCGAGACGCGGGACCATTTGCGTCCCGGGCGAGAAGCCCGTGGGACCGGGTGAGCCGCCCGGGCCGCCACCCCATGAGGGCGGGGCTGCCCACACAACGGGACAGCTCCCCAATTCCCGAGACCCTGCTGCTTGACGGTCTCTTAAGCTACCTGTGCGGCTCGGTTGCGAAGGTTCGGTTTGCCACACCGGCTCCCCGCTCTGGCGCAAGAAAGCCATGCGAAAGAAGATGCTGAATCGAGCGTCCGTTCATAGGTCAGGCGGACTCCTTGTCGCGGCGGGCCTCGGTCAGGCAGCCATCCGTTCTCTCCGCGTCGGCGCCGCTGCCCAAGCCGATAGCCCAAGCGAAGAAATCGTTCTCGGGCTGATAGGGTGCGGCGGGCGGGGAACAGGAATCCTCCGAGGGAGACCTTTCGAGGAGGGATTCTTTGGGCAGCCGCTCGTCGGCGGATTCGCTGCGGTGTGCGACGTGGATTCCGTGAACGCCAATCGCGCCGCGGCCCTGGTCGAAAGCCAATACGGGCGTCGTCCGAAAATCTTCAGAGACTTCCGCCGCCTCCTGGAGATGAAAGAAATTGACGCGGTCATCATCGCCACGCCCGACCACTGGCATGCCCTTCCGTTCATCCTCGCCTGCGAAGCCGGAAAGGACATTTATCTCGAAAAGCCCATCTCCCACAACATCGCGGAGGCTCGCTCGATGCTCGCCGCCGCGAGGAAATTCAAGCCCGTCGTGCAGGTGGGGACATGGCAGCGAAGCCTCCAGCATATCGTGGACGCAATGGATTTCGTGCGATCGGGGAAGCTCGGGAAAATCTCCGTGTGTCGGGCGTGGAGATGCGGGATCGCAGGCGTCGGCACAGAACTCCCCTCCGCTCCACCTCCCAACCTCGATTGGGATTTCTGGCTCGGTCCCGCCCCTTACGCCGAATATCGCCGCAATCGCTGCCACTATCAGTGGCGGTGGTTCTTCGACTATGGAACGGGCGAGACCGGAGACACCGGCGCCCACATGTTGGACCTCGTCCTCCTGGGGATGCAGGTGAACTCCCCCGTGGAAGTTGTCTCCTTTGGCGGAAAGCTCGTGTGCGGGGAGGAGGACGACCGGACAACCCCCGACACACAAATGGTCATTTGCAAATTCCCCAATTTCGTGATGAACTGGGAGGTGCACGTCGGGGGACCCGGACTCGACGGCGGAAGTGATGCCCTTGGCGCCGAGTTCATCGGCGAGAAAGGGTGGTTGATCGTTGATCGGTCAAAGTGGGTCGTAAATGGCACAGATGAAAAGCCCGTCACCCTCCACCCGGTCGGCAGCCACACGGGCAATTTCCTTGAATGCATCAAGACGAGGGAGGCGCCCCGGTCGGATATTGAGTCGGCTTACTACACGACGGTAATGTGCCACCTTGGCAACATCGCGTATCGCGTCGGACGCAGCCTCAAATGGGATGGTGAAAAGGGAGTTATTCTCGGCGACCCGGAAGCGATGGAATGTCCGCAGTACCAGCGGGAATATCGCAAGCCCTGGGAACTGCCCGGAAACAAGCTCTGACATCGCCGACTGCGGAATCGCGCACAACACAAGAACGGGTTGCCTTCGTCCCTGCGTTCTACGCGGTTGAGAATTTCCCCAAGATCACAGACAATCGGATAGAGTAGAAAGCCAGAATGGAGAAGAGCCTCTCAAGACGTGATTTTCTCGAAAAAGCCGGGAAAGCCGCCGTCGGCGCCGGTCTCGCGCTCAGTGCCACGCACTATCTCCGCACGGGCGTTGCCGCCGAAGGCGAAAGCCCTAACGAAAAGCTCACCATCGGGCTTATTGGCTGCGGAGGACAGGGTACCGGCGTCATGCAGGGGTTCTTTGGACATCCGGAGGTGGCGGGCGTTGCCGCCGTCTGCGACGCTGATAATGGACATGCGGAGCGCGCCGCCTCGATAGCCGAAAAGAAGTACAGCAAGCGCCCCAAGGTCTTCAAGGATTTCCGCGAGCTTCTCGACATCAAAGACACTGACGCGGTTATCATCGCTACGCCCGACCACTGGCACGCCCTTCCTTTCATCCGCGCCTGTGAAGCCGGAAAGGACATCTACCTCGAAAAGCCGATCTCTCACAATATTGTCGAGGCTCGCTCGATGCTCGCTGCCGCGAAGAAGTTCAAGCGGGTCGTTCAGGTCGGAACGTGGCAGAGGAGCGTGCAGCATTTCATGGACGCGATTGATTTCGTGCGTTCGGGAAAGCTCGGAAAAATCTCCGTCTGCCGCGCCTGGACACTCGGAAACGCTGGCCTCGGACGTCAGCAGTCGTCTAACCCGCCGCTGGGCCTCGACTGGGACTTGTGGCTCGGGCCGGCGCCTTATACCGAATTCCGTCCGAATCGCTGCCACGGCACATGGCGCTGGTTCTTCGAGTATGGGACGGGGATGACTGGCGATTGGGGCGTTCACATGATGGACATCGTCCTCCTCGGGATGCAGGTCAAGTCTCCTCTGGAAGTCGCCTCCTATGGCGGCAAGTTCATCGCTGGCCAAGAAGACGACCGCACGACTCCCGACACGCAGATGGTCATCTACAAGTTCCCGAATTTCGTGCTGAATTGGGAAGTGCACGTCGGACCGCCCGGTCTCGACGGCGGAGGAAGCCACGGCGCCGAATTCTTGG
>CAZFAP010000037.1:0-31129 GCA_964516325.1 uncultured Verrucomicrobiota bacterium | reverse complement strand
GGCGAACTCCCTCATCAGCTTGCACTGCTCGGCGCTCTTGATGTCCTTGTTCGGGGCGAAATGGTCGGGAACGAGAGCGATTCTCTCTCGATCAAAGACTTCTCCGACATGGGTCTTCTCGAAGACTTCGATGGCGATGGGCGCGGTGATGTCGTTGCCGAGGGCGATGTCCACCTTCGCCATGATCATCTCGCCGGGGCGGAGATAGTCCCTGTCGGCGCGAGCGGCAAGTATTTTTTCCGTAATCGTCATTCCCATGAGCAATCACCTCGCGCGTCCGGAAAGTCCCCGACACTATATTTGTGCGAGGCGGGAGAGTCAAGAGATTTGGGGGGATCATGCCTCCGTGTTAGGAGGACCTCACCGCAGTCGCTCACGAACTTCGTTCCCCCGGAGACCATGAGAATCCTGGCGGGGCACAGAGCATCGTTTTCTGGACGGGATAACAGGATTGACAGGATGATGGTGGGTTATCCCGTTTGTCCTGTAATCCTGTCAAAGCTCCCTCTCCAGGGCGCACTCTGCCATGAACTTCCTTCACTGGAAACCTTGAGACTCGTTTCGGCCCGGCGCCGATTTTCGGGGGAGCGCGGGGTGCAAGGTGAGTTCACTGGCGGGGGAGGTTCAGGACCTTGTGAAGTTCCCTGCTCAGCTCTTCGCCCGTGTAGGGCTTGGCAATGACTCCGGAAAAGCCGTAGGTCTGGTAGTCCGCCATGATGGGGTCATTCGAGTAGCCGCTGGAAGCGATGGCTTTGATGGCGGGGTCCGTCTCGAGCAATTTCGCCATCGTGTCTTTCCCGCTCATTCCGCCTGCAATGGTGAGATCGAGAATCACGGCGTCAAAGGGGCATCCGGATTCCTTGGCGGCGAGAAATTCCTGAAGGGCTTCGTCGCCGTCGCTGGCAAGCCGAACCTCGTATCCGAGCCGTGTGAGGAGTTCGCGGGTCGTGTACCGGATGTGGGTATCGTCGTCCATTAACAGGATTCTGCCTCTGCCGGGAGTCGCTTCCGGAGCGCGACGGTCTTGTTTTGGCGGCTGCTTATCGGAGGCGGGGAGATAGAAACAGAAGGTGGTTTCGACACCGGGCTGGGAATCGAAATTCATGTACCCCGAGTGCCTGGCGACTATGGTGTAGGCGGTTGCCAATCCGAGTCCCGTCCCCCTCGGCTTGGTTGTGAAGTACGGCTCGAAGATTCTCCCGAAATGCTCCCTGGGGATGCCGACGCCGTGGTCGCGGACGGATACTCTCACGTACTTCCCTTGTTTCAAGGGAGAGGATTCCTCTCCCGTTACAGTCACATTCTCGGCGGAAATTCTGACGACGCCGCCGGTCGGCATTGCCTGGGCGGCATTGATGACAAGATTGTGGACGACCTGGATGATCTGGCCCGCGTCAACCTCCACAGCCCAAAGGCCCTCGGGAATGGAACTCTCGCAGCCGACATTGGAGCCGCTCAAGGCGAAGTCTGCCCCCTCTTGAATCAGTTCCGGAACCGAGGCGGCTCTTTTGACCGGCGCCCCGCCTTTGGAAAAAGCCAGCAATTGCAGGGTGAGGGTCTTTGCTCGAAAAATCGCCCTCTCGGCATCGCTCAATCGGGCGATCATTTCACGGTCGGCTCGCGCGCACATCCTGGCGAGGAAGATATTGCCGGTCACGGCGGTCAGAATGTTGTTGAAGTCGTGGGCGATTCCCCCGGCGAGGATTCCGATGGAGTTGATTCGTTCCGCCTTAATCAGTTCCTCCTGCATCTTTCGGCGCTCCGATATGTCGCGAAAAGCGAGGACGGCCCCGAGGGTGTTGCCGCCTGCGTCTCGGATGGCGGTTGCGGAGTAGGTTATCAGTCGCTCGGCGCCATCTCTGGCGAGGAGGAGGGAATCGCTGGCGAGGCCTGAGGTGCGCTGCGTGGTCAGCGCCTCCGCGACAGGGTCCTGGCGAGACCTCCGGGTTTTCTCGTCAACGACGTGGAAGACCTCCGATAAAGGTCTGCCCGCCGCTTCTCGGAGCGTCCATCCGGTGAGGCGTTCCGCGACGGCATTCAGTAGAGTTACGTTCCCATGCGTGTCGGTCGCGATTACGCCATCGCCGATGCTCTGCAAGGTAACGACGAGGCGCTCTTTTTCAGCAGCCAGCTCTTCCTCGGCTCGCTTTCGCTCGGTGATGTCTTTGAAGAGCCCATCTATCAATTCAATTTCGCCGTCCGGGTCGAAGTGCGCTGTCAAGGCGACCAAACTGATGAAACGTGTTCCGTCTCTTCGCCTTGCCTTTGCCTCGAAACTCACGTGCCCATGCTCCATCAACTGAGCGATGACCCACGCTCTTGTCTCCGGGTCTGGGTAGAAGTCGGAGGTCTTCCTGCTCTTGAGCTCTTCGGGGCTCTGGCAACCCGTCAATCTTGCCGCGGCTGGATTGGCGGAGACAATAGTGCCATCTGGCCGGGAGACTATGATGCCGTCGTGGATGGACTCAAATAGTGTCCTGTATCTTTCCTCGCTTTTCCGGAGCGCCTCTTCCGCCTGCTTGCGTTCGGTAACGTCAATGAAAGTGGCCTGGACGGCTGGCTGGCCCCCGTATTCAATGCGGTTGGAGGATATTTCCAGCCAGCGCACGGCGCCATCTCTTCGGATTACCCGGGCCTCGTAGTGGGGCGGGACCTGTTTCCCGTCCAGCCGCTGATAAAAGCGGCCGAAGAAAACAGCGCGGTCATCAGGATGGGCGAGTTCCTCGAGCTTCTCGGCTGGAAGGGATGTTAATTCCTCGGGCGTACAACCGAATATCTCTGCTAACGCTGCGTTGGCAAATACGATGCGAGGAGGTCTGCCCTGGGCGATCACAATTCCTGCAAGCGATTGCTCGACGAATGACCGGTATTTCTCCTCGCTCTCCCGCAGAGCTTCTTCCGCTCGCTTGCGATCCGTGATGTCCTCCGCGATTCCGGCAAGGCGATAGACATTCCCTTGCTCGTCGCGGACGGGGAAGGCGCGGTCTCGGATCACACGGACGCAACCATCGGGGCGCACAATCCGATATTCTTCGTCATGTCCGTGAACCTTCCTTTCCAGGGCACGTAAGACTCGCCGGTAGTCGTCGGGGTGAACGGCGCGCAGCCAGCTTGGCGGGTCCTTGTACACACTCTCGCGTGTGCGTCCCCAAACCTTCTCATAGGCGGGGCTGATGTAGATTATCTCGCTCATATCCAGGTTACTCATCCAGAATACTTGCTTGATATTTTCCGCGAGCTGACGGAAGCGGCTCTCGCTCAACCGCAGTTGCTCGGCTTCCTTGCGTTCCGTAATATCAAGGGCGGAGACAAGCACTCTCGCCCACGGCGCCTCGTAGCCCGGAACGAGGGAGCACCTGAGCACTATCCTTCTCTCCTGACCCGCGAAGGTCCTCGTATTGCTCTCGGACTCAAAGTTGCTCCCGCCGCCCGCGAAAGCGACAAGCCCTTCTTTGAGCACCCGATACGAGTCCTCGGTCCACAAGGCGCGGAATTGATTGCGAAGATTCTCTTTGGTCTCCGCCTTGAGAAGGTGAAGGGCCGCCTTGTTCGCATCGAGCACCTGAATCATCACCGCGAATTCACCAACAGCTTCAGGATGGCTGGTAAGATACGAGTCGAAGTCGTTCACACCCGAATCGCGCGCCTTGACGACCCACCGCCTTATTCCCGAACAATCCATCGCAAGCAGAGGGAAGGGAGAGTCCTCAAACAAACTGCGGTATCGCTCTTCGCTCCGTCGGAGCGCTTCCTCGGCCTCCTTGCATGGGGTAATGTCAGCTATGGATACGAGGACTCTCGCCCAGGTCTGCTCGCAGCCTGGCGCCACTGCGTATCGGACGGCTACGTGTCTCACGTCCCCTTCGAGAGTCCTGGTAGTGGTTTCCATTTTGGAACTGGTTTTGCCATCGGCAAGGGCTGCGATCGCCTCCAAGAAAGCAACCGACGCGTCCTCGGTCCACAGCTCGTGTAGCCGACCCAGAAATTGCTCCTTGGTTTGGGCCTTGCAGAGCTGGAGGGTGGCTTTATTCACGTCCAGCACCTTGAACATGCCCGGCCACGCGGCGGCAGCTTCCGGATGTTCCCGCACGTGAGCCGCGATGTCCTTGACGCCAGACTCCCGCAAGCTGTCAATGTGTCTTTTGAGTTCGGAGTCGTCCACCAACCAGAGGGAGACCGGAAAATCCTCGAAGAGAGTTCGGTACCAATCCCGGCCTTGCTCCGATGAAAGCTCCGCGGGTCTGCCGCTGAGTTGGCTGGCCTCCAGTTCGGCGACACGCCGGCGGAGTGCTTCGAGTTCCCGTTTGAGCTGACTCTTGGTCGCACCTTCATGCGTCATTGGAATTTCCTCCGAAACCGGGAAAGACCAGTCCGACTATAAGGCATTTGATCCGGGGCCTTTGTTTGGCGGCCTCGACCCAGAGAATGGCGCGCACCGGCGACGCCGGGCGCCCAGGGAGTCCTTCCCGGCCGTGCAGCGGCTGGAGAGACAGCCTGAGATACCAATCGGGTCAACCGCCATGGTCACGGATATTGCCGCCGAGGAGATGCCATTCTCGGCAGCAGGAAATGAGCCTATCAGAAATAGCCGGGCTCCTCAACCCGTTCGGTGCGTGTGGGTGTGGCTGTACTTTAGTGGCGTGATCTGGCTGAAGACCTGGGCACCCCCCGGTGAACCGGGGGGCTACCAGGAGTGGCGCCGGCTGGAAGCCGGCTGGCGACCCTACCCCGTAGTGACGGCCGCCGAGTGTCAGGGTGGACTCGTACCGGTCGCGCGCGGAACGGCAAACCCCTGAAATACAGCCACACCCGTGCGTGTCGGCGCATTCGGGTGGCACGAGCGTCTCGCCCGTGAATGGTTGCCATGGGGAAGATGCCCATGCCACATCAGGAAGCAACAAGAGCGTGGAGCGGAAGTCCCTTGCCCTTTGCCATCTCGGTGTCGTGCGCATGGCTATGACAGGAGGACAGACCGGGACTGCGCCGCGAAAACACAGCAGCACCCGTGCGCAGCCCATGTCCGCCGGGACTACGAGGTCTGGGAAGCCGCTATATGGAAGAGCTTCCCGACAAGGCGGTCGAGTTCCTTTTCCAGGGGCAGGATTTCATCAAGCCGTTCCGTTGCCTTGAGGTCATGAAGGTCCTCCGAGAGTTCGGCGAGTCTTTGATGAAGGGTGCTGCTCGCGTCGAACTTCGGCATCCCAACATGGTTCATGACGGAAGGAGCCCCGAACCCTCTTCCTGCGGACGAGTACGACCGGATGAACTCTCGGACCGGTGTGGAGTTGATAATCGCGCAAAGGTAATGGGCTTCTTGCTCATTTTCCGTGGCGAAAAGGGCGGTTGTATCGGTCGGAATGACTTTCTTATATCCGAAGGGCGTCTTGACCTGAGACATGACGGCGGCGACGATGTCGCTCGCCATGCGCTTCCACACGACCTTGTAGCGCGCAACGGTGTACGTGCCAATGCCGAACATGGCGTAGAATGCCGTTCGCTCTGCGAGTTCGCGAACAGCCCTTGATCCGCGTGAGAGGAGGACACGCTTGAACCTGGCAAGATAGCCGTACGTCCTGGGCCGCCGCAGTTTCATATCACGCTCTGGGAAGGGTTCGCTGGTCTGCGGGTTCTGAGACATGAGCACGAAGATGCCTGGCTTCGCGCCCCAGCGCTCGATATCCGCACCCCGGACAGCCGGGAACACAAGGTCCGCTTCAATCCTCTCCTCGACCTCTGGCACTTTCCGCTTCCCCTCCTTGGGAAGATTGCGGACAATGAGGTCTCCGTCGGACATGACGTGCCGCACTTCAAGCCAGAAGACGCCATAGGGCTCGGTGCTCGCCCCCCTTCGTGCCTGGTAGGGATTCTCTCCGTGAATAGCCGTCAGTGCCATCTGCTCCTTGCCCAACGTCTGCCAGGAACCTGTAGGTGAGCCGATGGGCTGAGCCAGCAACTTGCTTCTCCGCAGCAACGGCAGCGCTTTCTCCAACGAGAGGTCGGTCGGGACCTTTCCGACACCTTTTCTTCTGGTCCAAACGGTGTAACGCAGAGGGTATTTTGTTTTCGCGCCCTTTTTCAGTACGATCATCGCCGTCTTATTCGCGGCGCCCTCAAAGGGCTGGACGGACACCAGGTCGTGAGCCTTCATCACTCCCAGCGGTTCGCCCCCGCCGAGCTGAAATCTGCGGAAACCTTCGCCAGCGCCCTTCGATTTGAAGACCTCCTGGGTGATGAGAAAGCCCAGCTTCCCACCTTTCTTGAGGTAGTAGTCCGTCGCCGCGTAGGTGAAAAGCATGGAAAAATCTTTCTCCCCGCCGCCGAGGCGCGCCGCATGCCCCTTGAGCGAGAAGAGTCCGTATTGCTTCCACATCGCCAGCGTCAGGTTTCGGTACTCCTGCGAGAGGTAGCCCCATCGCACCCAGGGCGGGTTCCCGACGACAAAATCGAATTTCCCCGCAGCCATGGGCGCAAACACATTCTTCAGGAACCGCGCCCAGATGCCGTTCTTCTCGCCTTTCTCGAGATCGAGAACCTGCTGATAGAAACTCTCGATAATTCGCTCATGGGGCGCGAAAGCCAGCCCCTCCTTTCTGAATCGCTCCAGAGCCTCCGAAGGCTCGTAGCGAGCTTTGACCATCTTTTCGAGAAGCGGGGCAGCGAGTCTCATCAGGAATCCCTTGTCTCGAACCCAGATTCTCGGAACCAAGAATGTGCCGATGGAGGTCTGGACCTCCAGAGATTCTCCCTCTGGCCTCAGAGAGATTTGTCCGGTTCTCTCTGGCCAGAGCACGGAATCCGCAAGGTGAATCGGAATTTCAAACTTTTCCAGTTCGTGGCTGAGGCCGCCGAGTGCGAAAAGGTAGTTCGTTCGCGCGGCGATGACGGCTAACGGGTTGAGGTCAAATCCCCAGAGGTTGGAGACGATTCTCTTGGCGGCTTCGACCGGGGAGTCCTTGTGAACCCGCGCATGCTCCTTGCCCGCTGAATCGCAAGGACCAGAAACGTCCCCGAGCCGCACGCCGGGTCGAGGAGGCGGTGAAGCCCATTGCCGTCGTATCCCACTTCATCAAGAAGAAGCTCCGCAAGCCAATCCGGAGTGTAGTATTCGCCTAACTTGTGCCGGACTTGCTGAGGAACCAGGTACTGGTAAAGTTTTTTCAGGAGATCGCGCGTTGACTCCGGCTCTATGGAGGTTGTTCCGGGCTCGAACTCAGAAAGGGCTCTTGCCGTCTCCCTTATCGCTTCCTCGAGACGCGGCGAGAAAGCGTCCAGATACCAGCGGAAGAAATCTCCTTCGAGGAAGTTGGTGATGCCGCGCCTCGCGTAGATTCCTCCGTCTTCGATATCGGTCAATTGCGCACGAAGTCCGTCCTGCGGAGAATGCACGAGCTGATGGGAAAAAGACGCGGCGAGGCTGCTCTCGTTGAGCGTGATGAGTTCCGCGGCGATGAGCTTCATGAGCAGCGCAAAATAGGTGTGGATGCAGAACAGCAACTGCTGGAAGTCTATCTCTGCGCTGACCCCGTAAGCCGAAGAAAGCACGCGCGCCTCCTCCGGCTGCTGAGAGCCAAACTGCTCGCCGTACACGATGCCAAACAAACGCTTCCACTCGTTGAAAAAGACCGGGGCCTTCCCGCCGCCCCAATTTTGCAGGCCGTCTGCAAGGGCGGAGACGCTCATCGGGGCGATTTTGCTTTTCGGGCCAAATCTCTCCGCAAGGTGCTCCGCCGTCAGCGGCAGCCGGGTGAGGGCACGCAGATAAGTCAGAAAGGTGCGGGCGCTCTCCGCATCGAACGGATGCGGTCCCCGTCGCATGAACCCCGCCCTGTCTATTGCCCCTCTGTTGGCGTTCCCTCTTCTCAGGTAGTGAAGGAAAAACATGGAGCGACCGTCGAAGCCTACCCCTACAAGGCGCCTGAGGGCTGCCGCAGGCTGCGTTTTTTGTCCCTCCGCCTCGGCTGACATGTAATTGACCAACTGATCCTCCGCATGGAGGACCGCACGCTCGGCGGAAAAAGCGTCTGGACGTTCGTACTCGATGATGACCTGGCCGTGCACGGCGTCCGGCCGACCCCGATAGACGGTCCTTGCTCCGACACCCATGCGCTCGTATTTCGGTTGGCACTCGACGCCGATGCTCCTCAGAAGAGGCTCGATCCTTTTCTCGAATCCCACCCGGAGGTCTTCTTCTGTCACGGCCGCTTGCAGTAGCTCGCGAGTGTAGCCCGCAAGCGAGTCCGCGACCTGCCGCAGCGAATCCTGGGGTTCAACACCGATGCTGAAATTTGTGACCTCCTCCATCGCAGGAGCACCCCGGCATTATTGCTCAAATACATTCTCGTTGGGTAGGCAAGGCGCCACCTGATGCCTGAAACAAAGTGTAGGTACGAGCCACGGAAAAGTCGAGCATAATCTCCGAGCGCGACCGGGGGCGGAGGCCGCCTGCAATCCCGGGGAGGGCGCCCGCCTTCCGATGGAACCGCAGAGATCGCAGAGGAGGTGGACAGGATAATGGCGCCCTCGGCACCACACAGGATAGACAGCACAATCCGGTCATCCGGTCAATCCTGTCATCCTGTCTCAACCTTCCTTCCCCTTTTGACGGAATTGCAGGATTTCAGATTAACCGCGGATGCATGCAGATACATGCAGATATACGCTTTTCAATCCATGTGCGCTCATCTGCGTCCATCTGCGGTTCAGGATCATCCCGTGAATCCCGTTATCCCGTCGAATTTCTTCCTCTCTGCGGTCTCCGCGCTCTCCGCGGTGAAACGCTTGCGGTCTTTGCGTCTCGGCGGGGGCAAAAAGAAAGCGAATTTTGTTCTTGACAAAAGGTTAAGAAATGTGCAAGAATGCCACCAAAAGGTTGGGGCTTTTTTATTTGCTCTCTGCCTGTCAATAGGTAGGTGAATGGACATGTTGTTACTATATGACAGGCAAGAGCCGCCGGGTCGTCCGGCGCCCCTGACGCCTACCCCAGGAAGCCAGCCGATGCCGGGACCAGTAGTTTGGCTTCTCGGCGTCCTCTGCGTTCTCCGCAGTGGACGTTGGCGTGGAGCGTGGCTCCGTGGTGCTGGCAGCGGATGGATGAATCCTTTGGTCGAGAAGCCCGGCTGGAAGCCAGCTACGAGGAAGAGGGTCCGCGTAAGACTACCACGGGGTCAAGCCCGTGGCTATCAGAGATGCTGGCTCGAAGCCAGCACGGGGTGCGGCCGGCGGAAGGGACCGGGCTGCCCCCTGCCTCTCGGCGGCCGAGATCGCGCAGAGACACAGGATCAGATGCCCCTCTTCAGCCCAGTGAGGCACAGCCGCATTCTTGGCGTGGAGACGCAACATGACCGAAGTATTCTCTTCCGGGCGGTGCGCGAAGTGCGGCTGCTCCGTAGGTTTTGAAGATGGAAGGAGGCAGGATTTCTGTCGGTGCGACCCCGCGTGCGAGTCGTGCGGGCGGCAGTTCTTCCCCGGCGTCAGCGACCTCCTATGCGACGGCTGCGTTGAGGAAGAAATCGAGAAGGAGTTCTCGAAGGAGTTCCTGGACAGGGTGAGCGGCAAGCAGATGTGTCTCCTCATGAGGGATTTCGCCAGAAGATTCGGGTAGGCGGACCCGACCGAGGCTGAGCGACACCTTGGGCTATAAGGACTTTTCCGACGGGATGACAGGATTCACAGGATAGAACGATGAACGGCATAGTCAATCCTGTCCATCCTGTAATCCCGTCTCAAAAAAGGCACAAAAGAGTGGGGCGAGGACCCATGGCTGACCGGAATAGCTTTTTCAAGTATCTATGCGAGAAAGGGCTCGCGGACGACCCAAACTTCCGTCTCCTGGCGGTCTATTACAGCAATCTCAAGGAGGGCGGCGACGGCGAGATGCTCGTCAAGCTCCTGAAAGGGAAATTGAGCATCAGAGGGGCGACGTACCTGAAGAAAATCATCACCCCGTAGCCGCTTACCGCAGAGGACGCACAGAACGCAGAGACCGCACCACCCCTCGGAGAAGCGTGGCATGGGCATCTTGCCCATGAGGGTCCACGGGCGAGACGCCCGTGCCACTTTGCTCCTAACCCACCTTCCGTGCTGACGCTTCGCCTGAGGGAACCGGCGGGCAGGGATGCACGGTTCAGCGAGAATGAACGCGAGTGCGAAAAATGGCATTGACAGGCACATTGTTGGCGTGTGATATGGAGCATCGCGAGCCGACAGAGGGTCAAGCGGAACCGAGAACACCCAACGTGCGGACAGCAGGAGACATGGCGAGCAACGACAGCCGGAGACAACGACGCGTGCAGTCCTTCGAGACCAGTGTCCGGAAGGCGATGGGGAAGAAGTGGAATCGTCTGTCGCCCGAGGACAGAAAGGTTGTGCGCGAGCTCAGCGAATGCGAAAAGGGAAGCGGCCGCATCCCGCCTGAAGAGAGGTAGGACCCGCCGCCGTGATCCACTACCTCATTGACGCCTGTGTCGCGGCGGACTTCTACAGACCTCGGAGCTCTTTTCCTGCCCACGAATTTGCGACGCACAGGGCGCTCAAGAAGCGCGTTACCGCGCAAAGGCTGTCTGGGGAAGCGATCATTTTCATCCCCGCTTTCTGTATTTCCGAGGTGTTCAACACGTTTGCCAAGTGGTGGATCCGTCAGGGGTCAGTTTTCGAATCGCGAGAGCAATATGACAATGCCCGGCGCCAATTCGTCTCGGACCTTCCAGTCCGATAGCCCCCCGTCTCAAGACCCGGTGCTCGCGTTGGCGGTCGCAGACTTGCGCGCTTGGCCAGGGCAGGCGCGTCGCACAACGCACCCGATCGTCCGTTCAGGGGGAGACGTCCTGTCACCGTCGGAACATGCGGGAGACCCATTCGCCGAGGAAGTGCGTGGCGGTAACCACGAAGACAGCCATGAGCAGGTGCTCGGCGATCATCCTGGCGGGGTTCTGGTTCAGGGACCTCGCTACGTGGTAGCTGAGGACGGAGAGGATGGCCAGGCCCCACGCAACCGCGACGATGACCGCTGTGGAAAGCTCGAAAATCAGGACGGGCGCCAGGAAAGTAATCTCAAACAGAAATTCCGACAGGAAGTAAGTCAGCGTTGAGACCCATATTTGCCGGCGGCTCGCGCCTTTGGATTTCTCGGAGACGTGGATACCGACGGCGTCGGAGAGTGGGTCGGCGATGGCGATGCTAATGATGGCGCCGACAACGACAAGTTTGGAGTGCGTTCCGGAGTGAAGCCCGACCATCAGCCCCAGCGCGGTGATCACCCCGGAGGTCATCCCAAAACTGATTCCGGTCGTCCACGAGTCTCGGGTAGGTTTCATTTTTTTTAGAGGGGATAGCAGAATTCGCAGGATTCTTTTCTGTACTGGCTACGCCCTTGCATAGCCCGGACGACCCCGACCTTCATCGGGAGACGGCGCCATCCTGAGAATCCTGTTATCGTGCCAAAATATACCCTTCGCCGATGGCGCCGGGGGCGCGACGAGCAGACGCTGCGCTGCTCACCGGCTTATGACAGGACGGCTTCCTGGATGCCGGTGATGATTGCCTGAAACTCTTTCTTGACTTTCGCGGCGCTGAGAAGCCCGCCGCCCATGCCGGTCATGCCTCTCGCCAGAACGACCGCAACGTTTTCGCCCTCGCTTGCGATGGTGATGTTGTACTTCTGGCGCTTGGCGAGGGGGCCCAGCATGACGTGCGCGGCGGCGCTTCCCCGCCCATAGACGCCCTGCTCCTTGGCGCCGCTTTCGAGCCGATACCCGCGACCCGCCATGAACAGGGCGACCTTATCGGCAATTGCGTCAACGGTGGCGCCGGAGAATATCAGAGTTTGGGACTCTTTCGTGCTCTTAGAACCAACCATCACGACCTTACTCATAGCCAGCCCTCCTTTGGCGATTCGAGTTACTCCATGGTATGGAGAAAAGCCTTTGGTTCAGCTTCTGTAACGCCGCCAGGGGATAGCCCTTTGGCGCCGACCGTCCGGCGCCCGGGTGTCCCGCTCGCGGTCCTCACGCCCTGATTCGTAAGTTCGGTGGCGTATCCTTCGACAGGACTTACAGGATTATCCGGATTACCCTGGTTGCGCTCGCGGGATACTGGACACCGCCGCCGCGTTTTGATTCGTACGTTCGGCGACGTATTGTTGGACGACATTACAGGACAAAGCGATGCTGGGCAGGGTACTTCGCCTGGGCTGAAGTCGTCGTGCCCTCGCATGGTGGTCTCCAAATCCTGTCCATCCTGTCCACAAAGAACCCGTCGGTTCTGCATACGCCATCGTACTCAGGCCCCGCGGAATGATCGAAACCGACGCGCACCCCTCACTCCAGCATGCGCCGCCGGGGCCAATTCTCGTAGTCCGTCAGATGCCCTTCGGGGCAAGGGATGGTGGCTTCCTGTTCCGTTACGACGACTTTCGGGATTTCCCTCGAGCCGCGCGGCGTCAGCACGGATCGGACCACCTCATTGTAGGGTCCGGGGTCGAGAGGGAGAGGCTGCACCCAGCCTGGGGGAGCGCTGGTCTCCGGCTCCGGGGCAACAATGCACTCGAGCTCTTTCTCAACCCCGATGCGTCCGTCGGAAGCCACGTTGAACTCACAGTACATGACGCTGCGCAATTTAAGGTCGTAATAGTGCGCATACGGTATGACAAGCGCTGCAACCCGATACCCGAGCGGAGGCGCCGGAGTCACGCTGACACCATACGACGAAGGCTCGTCAACCGCGATGTCCTTGCCGGATTTCCAGCCCTTGGCTTTAAGAGCCTTGACGATCGCCTGGTACTGCTCCGCGGTCTCGACGACCACGCCCCCCGGATAGCCGACCTCGATCAGTTCCGCCGCCTTGTTTTCGGAGTCCGTCGGCTCGAAGAAATAGCCGCGGTCGGCGCCGCTGAGCTCGGCCTGAGAATCGCCCATCAGAAGGATATTGTACGTCTCGTTCTTTCCGCCGACCGCCCGGTATAGCTTCGCCCCGGATTTGAGCTTCAGGTGCTTGAGAGAGAGGGCACTCGCCTTCACCGTCATCGTCTCGGTGGGATGATTCTTTTTCGGATTGAATTGTCCTGTGTTGAAGGTCTCTACTTTAGTGACCTTTCCGGTCCTGTCGGTCGTGAGGAACAGAGGCGCCCGGACGTCCCAGCCGGACCCAATATATTTCTTGTTCTGGTCGTCCCACAGATCGCAAACTACCCAGAGAAGCGTCCGTTTCCCTTTCGGGAGATTGGTCGCCGACTCGAACTCTTTCAGGGGAAGACCGATCCGGCAATCGGTGTACTGAGCAGTCTCCACGTTCCCCGGAGTGAAGATGCCGCCCCATTGCTGGACGAGATATTTGTCCTCCTTCTCGCTTTTCAACTTCAGCGGGGTATCGGCGTCCAACCGAACTTGAAAAAAGACCGTGTACCATCGGTGCGGGGCGCCCGTGATCTCGAACGCGCCCTGCCCGAGGATGTACTCTTCCCCGGACCCTGTTACTTTCGTGTCCAGATATTTCACGTCGGCGGAGACGCCCTCCGCTCGCAGCGACGGACAAAATGCGATTCCGAAAGAAAAGATGAAGACGATGAGAAGCCATTCCGCAAACAGGTGAGCACCGTTTCGATACCGCATGGCAGCGCCTCCTTTTGGGTTCCCGAGCCTCAAAGCGACCATCGCTGAGCCTGCCTCCGACGAGCTCCGCGTCCGAAGCCTGCGGAGTCTCCGAGCAATCTTGATAAGAGTTTACCAAAACGGCGGTTCAGAACGCAAGCGCTCCGCGAGGGGATTGTATTTCAGGGCCAGGGCCTTCGCGGCAGGTCGCCAGCGCTCGGGAGTCCCTCTGCGTGGCACGGGCGTCTCGCCCGTGGGGGCTCTCTCGCAAAGGGGCCAAGCACGCGAAGACCGGACTTCCGGCCATTCCCTGCCAGTTTTCTTTGGACAGGATTTACAGGATGAACGGGATTTGATGCTGCAGGACAATCCGGTCAATCCTGTCATCCTGCCGAGTTTTTCTTCTCTGCGCCCTCTGCGCTCTCCGCAGTGAAAGGCTTGTGTCCAAGGAACACTTCGCGCCGATCCACATGCGGCTTGCTTTCGCAGCGCGTTCGTGGTATGAACTCCTTGAAAGGCGCGGGTTGGGGAAGGGCTTGCGTGCTGTGGTCCCTCGTTCGGGGGGAAAATGGAGTCTTTGTTTGTAAGGTCAGTGATCGTCTTCGCGGCGGCTTTTCTCTGCACGCTTGCGGCGGGAGCGTCCCTTGCGCCGGAACGCGGCGTGCTGGCAGTCGCGGTTCAACCCGGAACGCCGCCCGCGGAAAAGGAACCCGCCGCGTCGGAACTCGTCCGCGAGCCTCAGCGCAGCCCTGAACGCAAAAACCCATTCGAGCAACCCGACGACGATCCTTATGTGATAATGCGGCAGAGACGCGAGAAAAGAATGCTCATCATTATTCTCGGCGTCGTGGCGCTCGTTTGTGCGTATTGGTTGACTTCCGGAAAACTGCATCACAGGATACCGCGGAGCTGAGCTTCAGCACGTCATGGCGGCGGCGAAACCTCCCGACTCCACCTCTGCTCAACCCGATGAGCGTCCGTTAGTCCTTCTCAAGAGACCCTTCCTTCTGATTGCCGCGTTTCTGGTCCCGGGCATCGTCCTGGGGCATGAAATCTTCCCGAAGGAGCAGATGGTCTGGCTACATTTAGCGCTCTTCGCCTCGCTGGCTGTCGCCGTGCTCCTATTCATCTTCCATTCGACGTTCTCAACGCCGGCTGCCATGCTCGTCGTCTTTTTTGTCGGCGTGCAATCGGGCGCGAGGATTGACGTGCTCCCTTCCCGCCACGTGCATTTCCGCCTCAAACCAGACGTCGCGTATCAGGTTCGCGGGATTGTCGTCGAGGAGCCTGTGCCTACGAGGCCTGGGGGACGGCAACAGGGCAAGGGAGCCCAGCGGGACAATCGGTGCCGGTTCGTCGTGAAAGCGCTCCAATCGCGTGGGGCGGAGAGCGACCGGGTTGCGTGGACGACTGTCAAAGGCAAGGTCCTCGTCTATGCTTCGGGGGAAGAGGCGAGGAACCTCCGGTACGGGGATAAGGTGGAATTGAGCGGCAGGGTCTTTCTCCCAGAGACCCGTCGGAATCCGGGCGGCTTCGATTTCCGGAAATACCTTGCCGAGAGCGGAATTTACGTCTGCATGCGTGCCGAAGACATTCGCAGCGTCGAGCCCGGGCACGGCAATCCGATTTTTGCGTTCATCCATTCGCTGAAAAACAGGCTCCGTGATTCCCTGTCCGCGGGGAGCATGGGGCGAGACGAAGAAGCGTTTCTCCGCGCCATCGTTCTGGGCGAAAGAAGGGAGATCGGCGACGAATTCAAGGAGGCTCTCAGGAAAACGAACACGATGCACATCCTGGCGATTTCGGGGCTGAACGTCGCCATCCTCGCCTGGGTCATTTACTCCCTTTTCACTCGCCTTTTTCTCGTGCCGCAGACCATCTCCTCTCTGGTGACGATTGTCCTTTTGTTTCCCTACGCGGTTCTCACCGGAATGGCGCCGCCCGTCGTGAGAGCGTGCCTGATGTGTGGAGCATTTCTCCTCGCCCCTCTGCTGAAGAAGCGATCGGACGCCATCAACGGCCTCGCCTTCGCAGCGGCGGTCATCCTCCTGTTTCGCCCCGGCGACCTGTTCACAGCCTCCTTCCAGCTTTCTTTCATGGTAGTTCTGGCGATCCTGCTTTTGGGGGACAGGATTTTCTATTGGTGTGTCTGGCTCTTTCGTCTGCGCCCGGACCCGGGCTATGCGACAGTTGGACCACAGAGGCGGTGGGCTTATCGTCGTCTCGCGGAACCCCCTTTGAGGTTGTTCTCGGTCTCTGTGGCAGCCTTCATAGGCTCACTTCCTCTCACTGTCCACTACTTCCATCACATCTCTCTCCTCTCGTGGCTCTGGAACATACCCGTGGTCTTGCTTGTGGGATGGATTCTTCCGCTCGGCTCATTGGCGGCGATCCTCGGGCTTCTGACGCAACCTGTGGCGGGATTTCTCAATACGGCCAATGGGTATCTGAGCTGCCTCGTTCGAGCCATGGTCACGTCTTTCTCGTCGGTGAAGCTCGGTTCGTTCAACGTAAGCCCTCCACCGCTGCCGTTTGCCTTCGCGTTTTACTCGCTGATTTTTGCCGTGGGATTCAGTCGCTCGTTGCGTCGCGCAATCGTCCTGAAAGTCACACTGACCGTTCTCGTGGCAGGCTCGTTCATAGGCGGGGAGCTGGCTCGCCGCCATCCGGACTCTCTCGACGTAACCTTCCTCGACGTGGGGCAGGGCGACTGCATATTCGTGGAATATCCGGACGGGCGCAGGGTTCTCGTGGACGGAGGCTCCTCGACGAGGAACGATGTCGGGCGGTACGTCATAGTCCCGTTTCTGCGCTGGGCGGGCGTGAACAGGTTGGACGCGATAGTCATAAGCCACTACGACGTGGACCACATCAACGGTCTCAAGAGCGTTCTCGACGAGATTAAGACCCGAAGAATTGTCGTTCGCGCCAATGCGGATCCGTCGAAGAACTCCGACGGCGAGGAACTCCTGGACGCGGCAGATGAAAAACGCATCGCCAGGGTGGGAGTTCACGCGGGGGACGACCTTTTACTCTCGACCCGGGTCGCCGCTGAAATCCTCAACCCTCCCGTCACCGCCGATTCCGTTTCCACGTCCGAGAACGACCTGTCCATCGTTGTGAGGCTGACCTTCCGGGGGGCATCCGCCCTCCTTTGCGGAGACATCGAGGAGATAGCCGAGCGGTTAATTCTCCGCCGAGAGACGCCGCTCCGCAGCAGCGTTCTGAAAGTCCCGCATCACGGCTCAAGCTCCTCCAGTTCGGACGAGTTCCTGAGAGCGGTGGCGCCCCGCATAGCGGTCATCTCCTGCGGACGGGGCAACGTCTATCGTCATCCGTCTCCCGAAGTCCTCGAAAGGTGCGAGAATCAGGGCATCCGCGTCCTTCGCACGGACCTCAACGGCGGCATCGTCGTCCGAGTCTTCCGGGGCAAGCTGACCGTCACCGCAACGTTGTAAGGCGCCGTCGGAAGTTTTCCGTGGCACACCTCAGAGGCGCCTTCCGAGGGCGCAGCGCCGATTCTCGGGCAGAATTCGGATTTCGTCTTCTCTCGCCAAGATGGAGAGACAGCGGTCGAATTTCACCGCGGAGAGCGCAGAGGGCGCAGAGAAAATGGTCTTGACGAAAGCCGATGAGGAGTCTGAACATGGGGTGTAACGGGCCTATGAGACGCATCACAGTGGCAGGGGGCGACCCGCCTACCAGCGGCGCTCAACCTACCGAATTCGCTGAAGTGAGAGGGCTCTTCAATATGTGGAAACCGAAAATCCGAACGATCGTGATGGTTGCGCCAGCCGCTGCGCTGCTTTTGATTTATCAAGCGTACTCGGTGAGCAGCGGGATATTTGTCACAGTCTCCGGAGAGCTGAAAAAATGGCACACCGTCACAATCAGCTTCACCGGTGCCCGCGCAGCCGAGACCGACACCTCCCCCAATCCGTTTCTCGATTATCGCCTCCAGGTTGTCTTCGCCGGTCCCAGCGGCCAAACGCACAGTGTCCCGGGCTTCTTCGACGGCGACGGCAAGGGCGGCGGTGAGGGCGATGTCTGGAAGGTTCGATTTTCGCCGGACCAGGCGGGGGAGTGGAAGTACAAAGCTTCGTTTCGCCGGGGCGAGGAAGCGGCGGTCAGTCTCGATCCGGCAGCAGGGCAGCCAATCGCTTTCGACGGAGAAACCGGCAGCTTCGTCGTCGCCGAGCGTGACCCGAACGCCCCCGGTTTTCTGAAATGGGGAAGGCTGGAGTACGTCGGGAAGCATTACTTGAAGTTCCGCGACGGCTCCTACTGGATCAAAGGGGGGACGGATTCCCCCGAAAATCTTTTGGCATATAAGGGATTCGACAACACGCCGGAGCGGAAGCATCAATACGCCAATCACGTTGCGGACTGGAATCCGGGCGACCCGGACTGGGGGAACGGCGCGGGGAAGGGCATCATCGGCGCCCTCAATTACCTGGCGTCGAAGCACGTCAATTCGATCTATTTCCTCCCCATGAACATCGGCGGCGACGGGAAAGACACGTGGCCGTTCGTTGGGCCGATTGACCCCAACGGAAGCCCTTCCAACGACAACCTCCATTACGACATTAGCAAGCTTTGGCAGTGGGAGATTGTTTTCGACCATGCCCAGAAGAAGGGAGTATTTCTTCACTTCGTCCTGAACGAGGCGGAGGAGCCGAACAAAAGGGAACTCGACGACGCGAAGTTGGGGACGGAACGGAAGCTGTTCTACCGCGAGATGGTCGCTCGGTTCGCCCACCATAACGCCCTCCAGTGGAATGTCTCGGAAGAATACGACCTGGGGCTCAATCTCGGTCCCGAGCGCGTGAAAGAGTTCGCGGAATACATCGAGGCGGTTGATCCGTACGATCATCCGATTACTGTCCACCACGCCGGCAGGAATCCCGAACCCGCCTGGCTTCCCTTCCTCGGAGACAAACGCTTCCGCATAACCTCGTTTCAATACTACAGGGAAATTGCCCGGAAAGGGCGAGAAGTCGAAAAGTGGCGGAAGAAAACAGGGGAGGCGGGACGACCGATTCCGATCTGCCTTGACGAGCTTCGATGGGCGACAAAGGATAACCCCGCCGAGCAGCGAAAGGACATTATCTGGCCGACCTTTCTTTCCGGCGGGCACACCGAGCATTTTCTGGAGGACGACCCCGAGACCGAGGATTTCCGCCCGTATGAAAACCTGTGGCTCTGGACGTGGTACGCGAGAAGGTTCATGGAGGAGAATCTTCCGTTCTGGGAGATGGAGCCGAGCGACGAGTTGCTGGGCGGTCCGGCGGCTTCGGACGACGGATGCCAGGTTTTCGCAAAAGCCAGCGAGGTCTATGCGGTCTATTTGCCCGACGCGAGCAAGGCGGCGAGCCTGGACTTGACCAAGTCGCCGGGCAAATTCGAGAAACGCTGGTTCAATCCCCGAACAGGAAACTTCGAGGGAGCGGAGACCGTAATCACCGGCGGCGATCGCATCCCCCTGGGCGACCCCCCGAGTTCCCCCTCCGACGACTGGGCTCTTCTCATCCGCCGGATTGACTGAGCGCAAAATGGAGGGAGCGGGGCGCTCAGACCGCGAGGGCAAAAGAGGTTGACATGGGGGCCGGTTTTTGTTACATAACGCACGCTCTTACCCGGCGAGGCAAAATCAATTCCCCGGCATTTCAAGCGGACCGAGGCGGCGCGAGAGCTGGTTCCGCGCCGAAAATCTTTTTCCGATAAGGAGGGTAAAACGACGTGCCACATACGAAGTCAGCAGTGAAGAGAATGAAACAAAGCGAGAAGCGAAGGCTCAGTAACGCTTCTTTCAAATCGAAATTGAAGACCCACCAGCGAAAGCTGTTGCGAGCGATAGCGGACCAGCGAAAGGAGGATTTGCAGAGCCTCCTGCGGAGCGTCGTTGCGCTGTATGACAAGGGAGTCAAGAAGGGGATTTGCAGGGCGAACACCGCCTCCCGCCGGAAGTCCCACCTCACGAAGATAGTGAATGGACTTCTGGGGGTAGGCGCCAAACCCCAAGGGGGAGAGACGCTGCCCAAGTCGCCAAGCATGCCCGCGTGAGCCTCGCCTGCGTCCATCTCGCGGTTTCTCGTCGGCATGCCCCGGGCTGAAAGGCGATTTCTGGGCCGGCGCGAACGCAACGGTCAGATCAACCCGGACGGCGCCAAGTCCCCATTTTGACCTACTTCTTCCGGGGCACACGCGTCTTCAGGACGTCCACGATCCGTTCGGCAGCCTTCCCATCTCCGAAGGGATTTATCCCCCTCGACATCCTCGCGTATTCGATTTCATCGCCGAGGAGCTTCTCGGCTTCGCGGACGATCCGCTTGCGGTCCGCTCCGACCACTCTGACGGCGCCGACCTCGACGGCTTCCGGTCGTTCGGTTGTGTCCCGCATGACGAGGACGGGCTTCCTGAGCGTGGGAGCTTCTTCCTGGATGCCCCCGGAATCGGTCAGTATGATGTACGATTCCTTCATCAGGAAAAGGAACGACCCGTAGTCAAGGGGCTTGAGAAGGTGAACGTTCGGGATGCCGCTCAGGAACTCGTTCGCGGAGCGCCGGACGTGCGGATTGAGATGGACGGGATATACAATTTCCACGTCGGGGTTTCTCGCGGCGATGTCCCTGGCAGCCAGGCAGATGTTCTTGAGCCTCACGCCGAAGTTCTCTCTCCGATGCCCCGTAATCAGGATAAGCCTTTTCTCACCGTCGCCGCAGAAGCGGCGGTACAGCTTCTTCGTCCTTTCCACCAGCGGGCTGGGCGAGGTCTCGATTATTTTCAGTCCGAGCAACAGGGCGTCCACGACCGTGTTGCCGGTGACAAAAATCGTCTCCGGCGAGATGCCCTCCGCCAGGAGGTTTCTCCTCGCTGCTTCCGTCGGGGCAAAGTGCAGGTCTGAAAGAGAGGTGGTCAGCCTGCGGTTCAGCTCTTCCGGATACGGGTGGAATTTATCGTACGTCCGGAGGCCGGCTTCGACGTGCGCGACCGGTATTCGTAGATAGTAGCTGCTGAGAGCCGTCGCAAAGGTCGTCGTGGTGTCCCCCTGCACGATGACCAGGTCGGGCTTTTCCGAAAGAAGGACGCTGCCCATCCCTCTCAAGCATCTGGCTGTAACCCCGAAAAGGTCCTGCCCGGGCCGCATGATCTTCAGATCGCGGTCCGGTGAGATGCCGAAAAACTCCAGCACCTGCTGGAGCATCCGATGATGCTGGCCGCTAACGCAGACCTTCAGGCGGAAGCGGCGCCTCTCCCGCCGAATCGCCTCGACCACAGGCGCCAGCTTGATCGCCTCCGGGCGTGTTCCGAAAACTACGAGAATCTTTCTAAGCATTCCGGTCTCCGCCCAAGCCGTTATGAAACAGCCCAAAACAAGCCTTGCCACCGGTCTCTCTCAGGGGCCTGAGTGGTCTCGACACTGAACGTATGCCGAAAAACACCGCAGGAAACCGCGGAGGGCACGGGGTGCACAACAGAACAGGTGCGTGAAAAGCCGGTACGCGCGCCTATCCTAACAAAGACCGGGAAATCATCAAAGGCCTCTTTCCGACTCACAGACGGCCCGGCGCCGGCCTTGACATAAAGTCGCAAGCGCGCTAATATATTGGTAACAAGTAGGAACATGAGCGCAGCGGCCCGCTATAAAAATTGCCGGTTTATGGCGGATTGGCGAGATTGTTGGCCCGTTTCTTGCGCCGAACAACCTCGCACCTGCGTGCTCGCCCGAATAGACAACTTTTCACTTGACACGCTGACAACGGCGTTGCATAAGAGTATAAAAACTGAACACCTGCACAATGTCCAATGGAGGGGTAGATGACATGAAGCGCGGACTCAAGCCTACGGACGTCTTATCATCTCTGAGGCATGCCAAGGTGAGCTCTCCTCGGCCGAGGAAGATCCGGACGCTCTCGCTCAGCGAGGAGGATAGGAGGTTCATCTCCGAGAGGGACAGGCGCCAGGAGCGGGCCGCCCAGTCAGAGAAGGTGCTCGTAGGGCCGTTGCAACCAGAGCGCGAGTAAGCTCTCCGCCCCCCCCCTCCATGGTGAAAGGTCTAACGCAGACTCCGGCCGAGGCCTCAAGGATATGTCGCATCCTGATTGTCCCCCCATCGAGGTGGTCCCGTGCGACCCGCCGTTCTCCTTCTACGCCGAGGCCGATAGGTACGAAGCACCTCTCCACAACCACCCGCTCCATAGAACCTTCTCCCTGGCGCGCAAGCTGAGGGTAAGGACCCTGGTGCGCCAGAACATTTCCGCCGACCAATGGCTCTTGCAGGAGAACGATGTCGTTTCGAAGGTAGTGGGGGCGCAGTGCACATCATCGGCTTGGCGCCTGTCCTTTTTCCGCGAACCCTTCTCGCACCCCGAAGATATTCAGGAGGTCCCGGCGGACTCGTACATCGGCTACCTTGTCGTCGTACGGACCCAGACCCCGGTCCAAGATAAACCCCTCATCGTGTTTGTGCGGGAGGCCATTATTGAAGCCCCAGCGCTTCTCAACAACTACATTCATTCGTCGGGAAGGTTCGTGACTCGACTCGCCGGAAGGGACTTTTCGGTAGCCGGGAGTTACTTTTGCCAACAGAACGGCGTCACAGGACTGTGCGCGCATGCCGCCCTGCGCACGATCCTGACCGACCTCTCGCTGCCACGGAAGCCACCCGTTACGGACGCCCAGATCAATCAGGCCGTCGGTCTCGTCCCAGGCAGGGACCCTTTGGGGCTAAACCCGGTGCAGATCGTGGGCGCGCTTAAGGCCTTCGGATTCAACGCGGTTTGCCATGATTTCTTCGAGGACCCGGTCGTGGAGTATGGAGCGTTCGTCCACCCGTTTCTGGAGTCCGGCTTGCCGGCTCTGCTTGCGTTCTCACTGGAGGAGGCCCGCGAGGGGCACATTGTGGCCGTGATCGGCCACACGCTCAATACTGACCTTTGGTATCCCGAGGCGAGGCTTGGGTACCCGCTAGTCTTCCCCAGCCGCAAGTACTTTTATACCCCGGCCTGCTACTGGGTGGACAACCTAATCGTGCAGGACGATAACTACGGCATATACACGTGCGTTTCGACGAGGTGCCTCTCTAAGGCGACGCTGCCCCACCTTGACCCTCGCTCGAGGTGTCTCTATGCGTTCGGTGTCCTCCCCCGACGATCAAACCGGGGCCCGGTCAACGCTGAGTACAACGCTGTCATCGTGCTCACAACGGAGCTGGAGTTCCTCCAACACCTACGCACCCCCTGGCTCCATGAACTTAAGAGGGCAGCGCTCGACCCGAGCAGGGGACCAGTCGTCAGGACCCTGCTCATGTCGCGCGAAGAGTACGCAAAGCACGCAGAGGGTCTGGAGGACCAGAACGGCGGCCGACTGTCGGAGCCCTATGTCGCCGTGCTGCGCGCGATGCTCCCGCCACGCTTTTGGATGGTGGAGCTGACGATCCCTGACCTCTATACCGCGAACAGGAGCAAGCTCGGCGAGCTATTATTTGACCTCAAACGGCCAAGCCCGAGGGACCCCGTGGCGTGCTGGGTGGGTGGAAGGCTCCCAGGTGTTTTCTATGTCCCCGCGACCCGGCCCGACGTGCTCCCCGACCCGCTGCATTCTGCGATAGAAGGCCACGTGAAAATGTACCGCGCGCCCTCGCCGGTCCCCATGGCCCCTGAGTGGTAGGGCAAGCGCCGGGCCCTGCTTCGCTGGCCTGTGCATCCGCAGCGCTGTATCCTGCGCTCCGCCACACCCTCGAGCATCCGCGAATTGCCATCTATGCTGCAACACAAACGAAAGCCCAGGCTCCCATGATCTTGGCGAAGCGAGAAAGGGCAAGAGAAGCTTCGAGGCTGCTGTGGCGGCTGGTGGAATCGCCCTTTTTGTCTCGCCATCCGCTGGTTCTGTCGCACCTCATCACGGGCAGATGCAACTGCGGATGCGAGACGTGCCTCTGGGTCGGGAATCGCGGCGAGGAACTCACCACCGGGCAGGTCGCCAACCTCTACCGCGACGCGTCTCGCTGCGGGCTGATCATGAACGTGCTGTGGGGCGGCGAGCCGCTTTTGCGAGAGGACATTTCCGAAGTGGCTCGCAGTTCCAAAAGAAGGGGGCTGGTAACGATTCTCATTACCAACGGCTACTTCCTACAGGAAAGGGCGGGCGAACTCGAAGACGTGGACAGTTTCATCGTCTCCATAGACCTGCCATCCGAAGAGCACGATCGGCTGCGGAAATGCCCCGGAATCTTTCGGAAGGCTCTCGCGGGAATCGAAGAGGTGAGGAGGCGGCATCCGCGGGCAAAGGTCATAATCAACACCGTCGTCAGCAAGCTGAACGCCGCCGAAATCCCGGCGATGATTCATCTGGCAAAGGAACTCGGTCTTTCGATTTACCTGTCTCCGATGGAAACGGGGGAGAAGCCTTTCGGGGACGGTTATGCTCCCAAAGGACATCTCTCGCTCGATGACGGAGAGCTTGCCGATGTTTGCAGAAAAACGATCGAACTGAAACGGCTTGGCTATCCCATCAACAACTCCTTCACCTATCTCCGGACGTTCATTCCCAAGAAAAAGCCGTACACCTGCCACGCGAGGAAGGTCTATGTGCACGTCAGCCCGAACGGCGACATCGAGAACTGCCTCCACAGGGACAGACCGGTCGGCAACGTGCGCGAAAGACCGCTCTCGGGAATCCTCCGTGACCGCGAGTACCGGCGTCAAAGCCTCGCTCCGACCCGCTGCCACGTCTGCAACAACGCCGATGTGATTGACTGCTCCTACATCTGGCGGCTCCGCCCCGAAAGCCTGCTCGCATACTTCAAGCTGTACTTTAGCTGACGCAATACTTGCGTGGGGCGAGACCTCGCGCCGAGGACGGAGTTTTCCGCCCTTGCCTGGGGCGGCAGGGCGTGGTATGTACCTCTTGAGGCGAAGGAAGGATTGGGGGGGCCGGGTGCTGCCGCATGGCCGCAACCCTAAAGCGAACTGGAGGGAGACAACATGAGGTGTTCCAAACAGAGCTTGGTTAACGGAGTGGCTCTCGGATGTCTCGTTCTCTGGGGCCGAGCGGCGGGTGTTGTCAGCCCAGCGGGGGCCCCGGAGCCGCTCAGCCCAGCGCCCTCAAACGGTAAAGCCGCCCCTGAGGTATCGCAAACCCGGGAGGACCCGGGGTTCCGCATCTCCGATATTTCGTTCGGCGTGAAGCTCGCATGGGAAGGAAAACCCGGGTTCGACTATGTCATCCTGTGGACCCCGACGCTTGACCCGCCGACCTGGCAGGAGCGGGGGAGGCTCCTGGGAAGGGGTGCAGGGAGCACAACCTTCTTTGATTCCAAGAGCACCGAGCGGACCGGCTTTTACAGGATTGAGGAAACCAGACCGATGATCCTCATTCCGGGGTCGGATCGAGCCGGGGTGGACTACGATTTCTGTATTGGCAAGTACGAGGTTACGGTCGCACAATTCGCAGTTTTCCTTTCGGATGCGGCCACGGACTGGCAGCGCTGGTATTCGTACAGCGGAGAACAGAAAATCGCCCAGTTGCGGCCCCAGGGTCAGCGGTGGACATTCGTCCCTCTGACTGGCTGGGAGGACCACCCGATCCAGCATATTTCCTGGCAAGCCGCGGCGGCCTTCTGCAACTGGCTCAGCGATAAGGAGGCGCTTGAAAGAGTCTATGACGAGGCCGCGGGATGGGCTCCGGACGTATCCAAGAACGGATACAGGCTTCCGACATCAAAAGAGTGGTACAAGGCTGCATGTTGGGACCCTACCAAGGGCAACACAGGCGGGTTCTGGAAGTTCGCCTGCCGCAGCGACGAACTGAGGCCCTCCCTGGCGAATTACGCGAGCGGTGACCCTTACGAAACTCGGGATCCTGAACTGCGAACCACACCCGTTGCCTTCTACAACGGCTCCTCCTACCGACTTTACTTCAGGATACTTGTTTATGAGGCCGCATTCACGACGGAGGACGCCAGGAACTATTACGGCTGCCACGACATGGAAGGCAACGTCAGCGAATTTGTTATGATCGAGGCGGACGGGGGGTTCGAACCGGGAGGGATGGGAAGCTGCTGGAATTGGTCTTATCCGTCCAGCTGGGTCAGCAGTCCAATATCAGAGCCACGGCCGGGCGACAACCCGACCTTCCAATCCAGCGTCGGCGGCTTTCGCCTTGCCCGCACAGGGCAATAGCGCGGCTCCCCCGCGGGGACCTGAAGCCCCGCCAAGCCACAACCGAAAGCCTCCTCGCATACTTTCGCCTTTATTTTTCCTGAGGGAAGATTCGCCCCGGCCGAACCTTCTTGCCGACGCCCGATTTTCTGCCCTTGCCTGGGGCGGCAGGGCGTGGTATGTACCTCTTGAGGCGAAGGAAGGGTTGGGCTACCGGGTTTTCCCTTTCAAGAGAGCACACACGACCGCCGCCGCAGGCGCCCGTCGGGACCGCCCTCGAATCGAGAGCAAAGCTGACCTGGATGCAAAGCTCAAGCAACTTTCGAGAGTTCTTCGCATCTTCCCGTCTTGGCGAGAGGGAAAGGAGCGCCGAGAGAGGGAACCTGTCGCAAAGCCGCCAAGACGCAAAGTGCCAATGGCAAGTTCTTGACAAGATAACAGGATGGACAGGATAGGTGTTCCGGCACGGGAGACCGCCCTGGGAACGCGGGTGCGATAGCGCCCGGAGCGGAAGACCGCCGCCGATTCGCAGTGGTGTTTACGGGAACTTGCATTGAGCTGAAGTAGTCTGAAAGAAGGTAAGCCGGTTCGTCGAATGAGGATGGAAACCGCTTTGTGAAAGAAAGGCTGGACGAATGAACAAAACGCTGGGCTGGGTAGGCGCGGTGGTTGCCCTCGCTTTGTGCTGGGGGGCTTCGGCCGAGACATGGTACGTGGACGGTTCGGTTTCCGGGTTGGGCGACGGTAAAACGTGGGAAACGGCGTTCAAAACCATTCAGGAGGGGATTGACGCGGCATTGCCCGACGACGAGGTGATTGTCGCAGAGGGGACGTACACAGAGAACGTGCATTTCCACGGGAAGAATATCGTCCTGAGGAGCACTGCCCCCACAGACCCTCCAGTGGTGCAAAACACCATCATTGATGGAAACCAGTCTGCACCCGTTGTCACGTTCTCCGCGGCGGAAAGTGAATGGTGTGTCCTTTCGGGCTTCACGATTCGCAACGGGAAGGCCGCGTTTGGAGGGGGCATTTTCAGCGAAACACTCGAGGAGCGCCACGCTCAGGCCACCATCGAAAACAACGTCGTGGCGGCCAACTCGGCCGAATACGGCGGAGGCCTGGCCTATTGTGACGGCGCCATCCGGAATAACGTCATCGAGGACAACTCCGCGCACTTCAACGGAGGCGGGCTATTCAGGTGTGGTGGAATTGTGGAGAACAACACTGTTACGGGAAATTTCTCGACCCAGGGGGGCGGCTTGTCTTATTGCCAGGGGACCATCCGAAACAATACAGTCACCCGGAACCGTGTAGATGCTGAAGGTGGCGGGCTGAGCTGGTGTGACGGCATTATCGAGAACAACATCATCGCAGGGAACTCGGCCCGAAGTGTCGGAGGGGGCTTGTGGGTTGCCAACGGCCAGGTACGAAATAACACCATCACCGCGAACTCGGCGCAGTACGGTGGCGGACTGATGACGTCCCAGGGCAGCATCACAAACTGCATCATCTGGGGGAACTTCGCGCCGGTCAGCCCCGAACTGGTGGGGTCTTCGCAGCCGACGTACTCATGCGTCGGCAATTGGGAAGGTGGAGGCATTGGTAATATCTCCGCATCCCCCCATTTTGTGGATGAATCGAAAGGGGATTACCACCTGAAAAGCTGGTCGCCCTGCATTGACGCCGGAGACCCGGCTTCCGATTTCTCGAACGAGCCGGAGCCCAACGGTGGAAGAATCAACATAGGGGCTTATGGGAACACGGCGGAAGCGACGCCCCCATCCGACAACACCGATGGAGATTCTCTCCCGGATGACTGGGAAATGCTCGTCTTGGGCAACCTGGCATCGCGACCAGACGAGGACCCGGACGGGGATGGAAGGTCGAACCTTCAGGAATACTATGACGGAACAGACCCCACGTGGGCGGGGCCATGGTACGTGGACGGATCGGTCCCGACTTCCGGGGATGGCACATCGTGGAACACCGCCTTCAAGACGATCCAGGAGGGGATTGACGCAGCCTGGGAGCGTGAGACCGTCATCGTCGCTCCCGGCATCTATGTCGAGAACATCCATTTCAAAGGAAAGAACGTCAAGCTCCGAAGCCGGAATCCTTTCGATCCGACCGTCGTCGCGAGCACGATCATTGATGGAGAAGGTCAGGGTTGCGTGGTCAGGTTCGTGGGTAGCGAGACCGAACAGTGTCTTCTGTCGGGCTTCACCCTCCGCAACGGGTCGGCTGACGAGCCGCCCAACGAACGCGGAGGGGGCGTCTGCGGGGGGCACGAGTCCTACCGCACGCGTGCGACCATTGAAAACAATGTCATCACCGGAAACTTCGCCTGGGACGGCGGTGGAATCGTCTATTGCGGGGGCATCATCCGAAACAACACGATCACGGCCAACACGACCCAGGACGACGGCGGGGGGATTCATCGGTGCAGTGGTCTGATCGTGGGCAACCGGATTGTCGGCAACTCAGCCGAGGACAACGGAGGAGGAATTGCGAAATCCGATGCAACGATTCAGAACAATATCATCTGCAATAATACAGCGGGGGCGGAGGGAGGGGGACTTCGCGGCTGCGATGGCCTGATTCTCAGCAACACCCTCGTCGGCAACACGGCCCGGTACGGGGAGGGGCTGGCTCTCTGCGAGGGGGTGATTCGCGACTGCATCGTGTGGGGCGGAACTCGACATAGCGTTCAGCTTTTCGACTGCGCCATGCCCGTGTACTCCTGCATAGACCGCTGGAGGCGCGGCGGCGAAGGGAATATTTCAGCCGACCCCTACTTCGTGGACGCAGCGAACGGGGACTACCACTTGCAGAGCTGGTCTCCCTGCATTGACGCGGGTTATCCGGATTCCCCCTTTTGGAATGAACCCGACCCGAACGGAAGGCGGGTTGATATGGGAGCGTACGGGAACACGCGGCAAGCCGCCTCCCGGTCGGCAGATAGCGATGACGACCAGCTCCCGGACGACTGGGAGATGCTGGTTTTCGGCAACCTCGCTCAGGCGGGGATTGAAGATGCCGATGGGGACAAGTTGTCCAACCGGGAGGAGTACCGCAAGGGGTCGAACCCAATGGTCGCCCTCCCGCGAGCTCAGTGGTTTGTGAAGGGTTCCGTCGTCACGTCCGGTGACGGCACGTCCACGGACACTCCCTTCAAAACAATCCAGCAAGGGATAGACGCGGCCTCCGGGGGGGATACCGTGATTGTGTCCCCGGGCATCTATTTCGAGAACATTCGGTTCAACGGAAAGAACATTGTCGTTCGCAGCACGGACCCGGGTAACCCCTCCATCGTGGCGAGCACCGTCATTGATGGAGGGCAGCAAGACTCGGTCGTCGCATTTCTCGGTTCGGAGGACGAGACGTGCGAGCTGGCGGGTTTCACGATTCGCAATGGCAAAGGCGTGAACGGCGGCGGAATTTGCGGTGGATTGGAGGAGGAAGGAACCCACGCCGCGATTCACAACAACTACATTGTGGGAAATTCGGCCCCAGGCTACTGGAACGCGCGCCGGCAGGCCTGGTCGGAAGGGTTTGGCGGAGGGATGGCCTTCTGCAACGGTGTCATCGCGGACAACACCATCAGCAACAACTCCTCGCGAGAGAGAGGCGGCGGGCTGTACGGCTGCGATGGCGCCATCCAGAATAACACCGTCCTTGCCAATGAGACCCGCTGGGGGGGAGGGTTGTATGATTGCGATGGAATTATCGAAAACAATCTCGTCGCCGATAATTTCGCCAGCGGTGAGGGCGGCGGATTCCAGGGCTGCGACGGGACTGTCCAGAACAATTCTATCGTCAACAACTCCACCGTCGGGGACGGCGGTGGATTGGAGGATTGCCTTGGGACCATTCGCAACTGCATCCTCTGGTGGAACACGGCTGGCGGCGCCAACCCCCAGGTCTCCCGCTCCAACACCCCGTCGTTTAGCTGCATTGAGGGATGGGAGGGGGGCGGAGAAGGAAACATTTCCTGGGAACCCGGATTTGTGGACCCATTTTCCGGAGATTACCACCTGGAGGACGATTCTCCCTGCGTGGATGCGGGGGTGAATTTCTACTGGTTTGCCTGGCCCCAGCGGGACCTCGACGGCAATTGCCGACTCGCCGGGAGCACCGTGGACATGGGGTGCTACGAGGCGGGCTCCTCGGCGGACTCGGATGGAGACCTCCTCGCTGACCAGGCGGAGATGTGCCTCGGGCCGTTCTGCCCCAACCCGAACCTCCCCGATTCGGACGGAGATGGCATCCGCGATGGACTGGAAGTCCTCCGCGGCACAGACCCCATGGCTGCCACGCCTCCCGCGATCATCGAAGTGCAGTCCGGGGCCTGGGCCATTCAAAAAGCGCTCTGCCTGGCGGCGCCTGGGGACGAAATCATCGTTTACCCGGGGACCTACGAAGGCCATTTCCAATTCTGCGGCATTGACGCGATTCTCCGCAGCACGGAACCGAACAACCCCGGGGTCGTGGCTGGGACAATCTTGGACGGCGAGGGGTCGGGGCCGGTTGTCTCTTTCGTCGGGAGCGAAAGCGCACAGTGTGTTCTCGCTGGCTTCACCATCCAAAACGGTCACGCCGACCACGGCGCCGGAGTCCGCGGCGGGAAAGGTGAGCGCCGTACCCTTGCCAGCGTCCGCAATAACGTGATCACGGGCAATCTCGCGACGGGAAGCGGCGCAGGGGCGGCGTGGTGCGACGGCACAATTGAGAATAACAGAATTTCCGGGAATGAATCGGCGGGGTCCGGAGGAGGGCTGGCTCACTGTCATGGGATAATCCGGTCGAACACGATCACCGGCAACCGGGCGAGCTGGGAGGGTGGCGGACTATTCGAGTGCAATGGCGCCATTCAGGGCAACACCATCGCCGGGAGCTTCGGGACCGGGCTACATAACTGCGATGCGACGATTGCAGGCAACACAATTACCGCGACCTCCTACGGAGACGGGCTGTTCGGCTGCGATGGCAAAGTCTCGAACAATGTCATCGTCGGCAGTCTGGGAGGGAGCGGGCTCGAGGACTGTGATGGGATGGTCCTGAATAACTTGATCGCCGGAAATTGGTCCAGTCGAGGCGGTGGGCTGTACCTGTGCGATGGGCTCGTTCAGAACAACACCATCGCGATGAATTCCGCCTACTACCCCGGCGGTGGACTCTATGAGTGCCTGGGTACTATCTCCAACTGCATCCTCTGGGGGAATAGAGGCGCCGCCCTTCATCAGGTCGCCTATTCGAGTGTGCCCTCCTATTCCTGCATTCAGGACTGGAGCGGCGGCGGAGAAGGCAACACAGCCGCGAACCCGCTTTTCGTCGGTACGCTCTCGGGCGCCTGGACCGCGGAGCCGGAGTTTGACCCGGAGA
>CAZFAP010000036.1:0-31205 GCA_964516325.1 uncultured Verrucomicrobiota bacterium | reverse complement strand
CGGAGGGCCCGGAAGCGCTCCACGCGAAGCTTGAGCGCCCTGAGTCTCACCTCTGATTCTGGCAGGAACCGGTCTCCAGAACCTCCGTGACCTCTGCGCTCTCTGTGGTTCAATCTCCTGCGGCGACTGGCCGGGGGCGCTTGGGGCAAAATGGCTTGACAGGGTGGGGTCGGTGTGGGAATATTTCCGAAAATCGAAAAGATGTCCTTCGGAACAAGAGATAAGACTGGAGGGAGGAAAAGGTTATGGCAATCAAGGTTGGGATCAACGGCTTCGGAAGAATCGGGCGAATGGTCTTCAAGGAGATGCAGAAGAGAGGCGGGTTCGAGGTCATCGCCGTCAACGATATTACTGACGCCCCAACTCTCGCTCATCTGCTGAAATATGACTCGTCCTATGGCAAATACCCCGGCGAGGTCAAGGTGGATGGAGAGTTCATCGTTGCCGGAAAGACGAAAGTGAAGGTTCTCGCCATCAAGGAGCCGAGCGAGCTCCCCTGGAAAAGCCTGGGCGTGGAATATGTCGTGGAGTCCACCGGGAAGTTCACGAAGAGAGAGGAGGTTGCCAAGCACCTCGCTGCCGGGGCGAAGAAAGTTCTCCTGACCGTCCCCTCTAAGGACAAGGTGGATGCGACAATCGTGATGGGCGTCAACGACCATACGTACAAAGACGAACACAAGATTATCTCCAACGCCTCCTGCACGACGAATTGTCTCGCGCCGATGGCGAAGGTCCTGAACGACAATTTCGGGATTGTAAGGGGCCTGATGACGACCATTCACTCTTATACGAACGACCAGAGACTCCTGGACCTTCCGCACAAGGACCTCCGCCGAGCTCGCGCAGCGACTTTGAGCATCATCCCCACGACAACCGGCGCCGCAAAAGCAATCGG
Organism: uncultured Verrucomicrobiota bacterium; assembly: GCA_964516325.1. GTDB lineage: Bacteria > Auribacterota > JABMQX01 > JABMQX01 > JABMQX01 > CAZFAP01. The sequence goes on along the minus strand of CAZFAP010000036.1, from coordinate 30,310 downwards.
CTTGGTCATCCCTGAACTGACAGGCAAGATGAACGGAGTCGCCCTGCGCGTTCCTACGCCGGTAGGCTCTCTGACAGACCTGGTTGCCATTTTGCAGAAGGACGTAACCGAAGCCGACATCAACGCCGCCTTCAAGAAGGCAGCCGAAGGACCGATGAAGGGCATCCTTGAATACTGCGTGGACCCGATTGTTTCGGTGGACATCGTCGGGAACCCGCATTCGTGCATCTTCGACTCCCTGTCCACAATGGTCCTGGACAAGAACATGGTGAAGGTTTTTGGCTGGTACGACAACGAGTGGGCGTACTCCGTCCGCTGCGTGGACCTGATTGAGCTGATGGCTGGGAAATAGACAACTCCGCTGAGCTTCGTGCAGGCGCTTCGAAATCGAGCGCCCAGAGGTGACGAACATAGCTGACGTACTTGCATTGCTTGGCAACATAAGCTCAATCGCTGGATTCTCCTTTACGGTCTGGATCTTGCTTAAGCTTAGGAGAATCCACAGGAGCTATCTGCTCCAAGCGAGGTTTCCCGACCTTCACCGCAGGGTGCGACGACACTGCTCGAACCTGGAGAAGCTTTTGAACGTGTATCCGGATTCCGCTTTGGACATACAAGCGGAACTGCAAAAATGTGACGCGACCATCGAGAGCCTTTTGCCTAAGGTGGAGCGCGCCCTGCGAGCGGATGTCAAGAACCTCTTGGACAAGATAGCGCGGGTTTTCAGGACAGGCTCCCCGCCGTCGAAGGAGGAGGTGCGGCGCATATACCTCGACCTGATACGGCTTGAGGCCGAGCTCCAGAACCTCAGCGAAGACATGAAGTGGAGGCCACAAAGATGAACGGCAGAAACCGGTTCGTAGAAGCGATTGCGACCCTCATTCAACAGACGCAGGACGGAGAGCTAACATGGGAGGCGTGCACCCCAGGTCGTGACCTTACGACGCAGGCCGACACGATCGCTGATACCGTTTACATGACTAAAAAGGACTGCTGGCACATCCGCCTGTATCCCTATAAACAGAAAGTTTGGCCCGAGGAGGACATTTGGTACTGGGACGAGCGCGTCGCGCTGGAGGTGTCGGACGAGAGAGAGTCATGCTGGTGGAGGTTCCCTCACGAGGGCGCCATCTGGGACCTCATCGACGCGGTCAAATTTAAGGTCGCAGGTGTCGGTCAATTCATAGACAAGCTGCTGCCGAAATGAAAGCGCTCCTTTAGAACCGACTGTGAATTGGGCGCTGTGGAGTCATGAAAGGAATGCATAGGGAGAGACAACGTATGGAGGCAGCCAAGATGATTGTCGTACATCTGTATTTCAAACCGCTGCCCGGAGAAAGCAAGGGGAAGATGCTCGCATTAGACATGGAGCCGGAGGAGGGTGACCGTCTGAGGAGGGACTTCTTGAATTTCATGCAGCGCGGAGAACCAACCGCCGGGGAATACCAGCACAGCGAGGGGCGACTTGTTGTAAACTTGGGTTATATTCACTTCGTAAAATGATGTTGGGGGGAAAGCCGTGCCGCGTCACGTAGGGAAGCCCCCTTCCCACGGGAGCGGCCCGCGCTCGGGCCCGCTCTGGGTTTGCTTGCCACGGGTGCAACAAACGTCGGCCGAGAAGGTTGTACCATTTGGTCCCCCCAAGAAGACGGGAGCTGGAGGTGAAACATGGCCAAACTTTTTATAGAAGACCTGGATGTGAAGGGAAGACGGGTTCTGACGCGAGTGGATTTCAATGTCCCGCTCGATGAGAAGTTGAAAGTTACGGATAAGACGCGGATTGTGGAGGCTCTTCCCACGATCAAGTACATCATCGGGCATGGCGGCAAAGCCATTCTGATGTCCCACCTGGGGAGGCCGAAGGGGAAGGACGAAAAGCTGAGCCTCAAGCCGGTCGCGGAAGAACTCGGAAGGCTTCTGGTCAAGAAAGTGACGATGGCGCCGGACTGCATCGGGCCGGAAGTCGAGAATATCGTGAACAGAATAGCTGCCGGGGATGTCGTCGTCCTCGAAAACCTCCGATTCCATAAGCAGGAGGAGGCGAACGATCCGGAGTTCTGCAAGGCTCTGGCGAAGCTCGGCGACGTTTACGTCAACGACGCTTTCGGAACCGCTCACAGGGCTCATGCGTCCACAGTAGGTGTAACGAAGCACTTCAAGCAGTGCGCCCTCGGCTACCTGATGCGAAAAGAAACGCAGTTCCTCGGCGAGGCGGTCATCAAGCCGAAGCGTCCGTTCCTGGCAATTCTGGGCGGGGCGAAAGTTTCCACGAAAATCGGCGTCATGGAAAGCCTCATGACGAAGGCGGACGATTTGCTCATCGGCGGCGCCATGACCTACACGTTCCTGCGGGCCATGGGCAAGTCCACCGGGAATTCGCTCGTTGAGGAGGACAAGATTGACGTAGCCAGGCAAATCCTGGAAAAGGCGAAAGTCAGAAAACTGAATCTCGTCTTCCCGGTTGACCTTGTGATAGCCGACGCTTTTGAGGACAACGCCAGGCAACAGGTTGTTGGCATGGACAACATCCCTGACGGCTGGATGGGAATGGACATCGGACCGAAAAGCGTCGAGGAATTTGGAAAATACATCAAGAAAGCGGCAACCATTCTCTGGAACGGACCGGTCGGCGTCTTCGAGAAGCCGAACTTCGCCAAGGGAACGTTCGCCATCGCCAAGATGATCGCGGAGTCGAAAGCGATTTCGATCGTTGGCGGCGGCGACTCGGTCAGCGCCATCAACGTGAGTGGCGTGGCGAGCAAGGTCAGCCACATTTCCACAGGCGGCGGCGCCGCGCTGGAGTACATCGAATTCGGAACCCTGCCAGGGATAGATGCTCTTACAGATAAGTAAGAGGGGAACCGCAGAGAGCGCCGAGAACGCAGAGGTAGGAGCAGAGTCTCGTGCACATTCTCCGCGGTCTTTGCGTGCTCCGCGGTGAAAAACGGATGAAGGAGGAATGTGCGAAGACCGCTGATTGCTGGCAACTGGAAAATGAATAAGTCGCTCGCGGAGGCGGAAGAGCTTGCCTCGGGATTGAATGAGCGGCTGAGGAATTTCGACGGAGCGGACGTCGTCCTCTGCGTTCCTTTCCTTTACGTGGAGAGGATTACGAGGCTACTCTCGGACCGCCGCATACGGGTTGGCGCCCAGGACCTCTTCTGGGAAGACAAGGGCGCCTTTACGGGCGAGGTCTCCGGACCGATGCTGAAGAGCGTAGGATGCCAATACGTCATCGTCGGCCACTCCGAAAGGCGGCAGCATTTCCGCGAGACGGACGCGGAGGTCAACAGGAAGGCAAAAGCTGCTCTGAAAACTGGGCTGACCCCGATAGTCTGCATCGGGGAGACGCTCCAGGAGAGGGAGGCGGGCGTAACCACCTCCATCGTGACGAGGCAGTTCGAGCAAAGCCTGGAAGGACTGGATGAGGAGCAGATGCTCCGCACGGTCATCGCTTATGAGCCGGTCTGGGCTATTGGCACAGGCAGGACAGCCACGCCTCAACAAGCGGAAGAGGTCCATGCGCTCATTCGCAGTCTGCTTTCCCGACGCTACGGCAAGGGCGCGGCGGAAAGGGTCCGGGTCCTCTACGGCGGAAGCGTCACCCCGGAAAACATCTACGATTTGATGCAGGAGCCTGACATTGACGGAGCCCTTGTCGGCGGTGCAAGTTTGAAGCTCGATTCTTTCGAGAAAATCGTGAGGTTTGAGGACCAACGCCCCGGACAAAAGTAGTTGCAATTTTGACACGGATCAAGGCGGCGGACACGCGACAGTCCCCCGCGTCGTCGCGCCGAAAAGATAAGGAGGTTGTATGTTTTACGCTCTGCTTGTCGTGATACACGTCCTCGTTGCGGGTCTTCTGATCTTGATTATTCTGATGCAGGCGTCGAAAGGCGGTGGGCTGTCAGGGGCTTTCGGAACGGGGACCGGCAGTTCCCCACTATTCGGTGCGGCAACGTCCAGCGTCCTGATTCGAGCCACGACCGTGATGGCGATTCTTTTCGCCATCACGTGCATCTCCATCGCCGCGATCCAGTCCAAAAGAGCCTCCATCAGCAGTGGCATGAAACAGCTGAAGAAAGAGGCGATGACTAAACCGCCAGAGGAAGCTGAAGTTCCCGCCCCCACGAAAGAGGGAGCTGGCGCTGAAGAAAAGAAAGAGGGGCCGCTTTCTCCAGTCGAGGCGGGGGAGAAAAAGGAGGAAAAGGCTGCCACAGAGGCTCCGCAGCCGCCAGCCGCAAAGGAGCAGCCCGCCGGAACAACCGAAGAGAAGACTCAGCCGACGGCTCCTGAACAGGGCCAGCCAACGACACCGCCCGAAACGGGAAAGCCAGAGAAGGAATCCGAACCGACTCCTCCCGGCACGGGGACACCGCCGCCCTCCGGAGGCGAAAGCCCTGCCGAGAAAGAATAGAGCCTATCCCCGTAGTCTTGAGAAGAGATGGGAAAATACGGCGACCTGTTAAGCATTGTTGACCTAAAAACTTATTTCTACACAGACGAAGGGACAGCCAGAGCTGTTGATGGCGTCAGCTTTGAAATAACAAAAGGGAAAACCCTCGGATTGGTCGGCGAAAGCGGCTGTGGCAAAAGCGTCACAGCCCTTTCCATCATGCAGCTTGTCCCCTCCCCTCCCGGAAGAATCGCGGGCGGCAGCGTTCTTCTCGAGGGGGCTGACCTCCTGGAACTTTCCGAGCCGCAGATGCGGAGAATTCGCGGCAACAAAATCTCGATGGTGTTTCAGGAGCCGATGACCTCCCTCAACCCGGTTTTCACCGTCGGCAATCAAATCATCGAGGTTCTACGGCTTCATCAGCGGATGTCGAAGAGGCAGGCGAGAGAAAAGACAATCGAGCTTCTCGGGCGGGTCAAGATTCCGCTCCCGGACCAGAGAATCCACGAATATCCGCATCAACTCTCCGGGGGAATGAAGCAGAGGGTCATGATTGCCATGGCGTTGGCCTGCAATCCGGTTCTCCTCATCGCCGACGAACCGACGACAGCCTTGGACGTGACCATCCAGGCACAACTGCTCGAGCTCCTCAATGAGCTTCAGGAACAATTCGGGATGTCTATCCTTTTGATTACGCACGACCTCGGCGTCATCGCTGGGATGGCAGACTCCGTCGCCGTGATGTATGCGGGCAAAATCGTGGAGTATGCGTCGGCAGAAAATCTCTTCGCCCAGCCGAAGCATCCCTACACCGTGGGCTTGTTTGGCTCGCTTCCGAAAATCGGTAAGAAAAGAGGAAAATTGGCGGTCATCCCCGGAAATGTGCCCAATCCGCTTTACTTTCCGCCGGGGTGCAGGTTTCACCCGAGATGTCCCCATGCGATGGATATTTGCCGCGAGAAAGTGCCGCCATTGGTGGACCTGAACCACGGGCATGAAGCCGCCTGCTACCTCTATCCTGCCTGCAAGGATGCTGCCCGTGTGGGGTGAGGTTTCTCGACGCATCAGGCGGAGCGAGTGAAGGGTTCAATTTCGTGATGTAGTGGTCGTATTCCGATGGAAACTGGCTCTGGCAACAACCATTTGCTCGAAGTTACAGACCTGAAGAAGTACTTCCCGGTCAAGAAGGGATTGTTCTCGAAGGTCCACGGGTACGTCAAAGCCGTGGACGGGATTTCCTTTGTCATTGGTCGCAAGGAGACCCTTGGACTCGTCGGCGAGAGCGGCTGCGGCAAGACGACCGCCGCGCGCACGATTCTGAGATTGCTTGAGCCTACGGACGGAGACGTTCGATTCGAGGGGCAATCCGTTTTCAAACTGAACAGCCGGGAACTCCGCCAGATGAGGCGGAACATGCAAGTAGTTTTTCAAGACCCTTTCGGCTCGCTCAATCCGCGGATGACCGTTGGGAGCATCGTCGGTGAGCCGCTCGCCGTTCACGAGGTCGCTGGCAGAAAGGAAAGGAAGGAAATCGTCAAGGAGCTACTCGAAAAGGTGGGGCTTTCCGCAGAAGCCGTCAACCGCTATCCTCACGAGTTCAGCGGTGGGCAGAGGCAGAGGATTGGAATCGCCCGTGCGATTGCCCTTAAGCCCAAGCTCGTGGTCTGTGATGAGGCGGTCTCTGCTCTCGACGTTTCGATTCAGGCGCAGATCATCAATCTGCTCCAGGAGCTTCAGGAGGATTTCGGTCTGTCATATTTGTTCATCGCCCACGACCTGAGCGTCGTTCAACACGTCAGCGATCGGGTCGCCGTCATGTACTTGGGAGAAATCGTCGAAACCGGCAACGCGGAGTCCATATACGAGAATCCGATTCACCCCTACACGGTCGCTCTGCTCGCCGCTGTGCCGGTCCCCGATCCCAAAACCAAGCGGAGAAAGATAATTCTCGCAGGGGATGTGCCTTCGCCAGTCAATCCCCCGACCGGCTGCCGTTTTCATACTCGGTGCAAATACGTCATGGATATTTGTAGAAAAGAGCAACCGCAGTTGACCGATCGCGGAGGAGAACACATTGCCGCATGCTTCCTGGAAGGAGGGGCGCCCGCCAGCCAGGCTCCCGACGTTGCCCCAGAAGCACGACCGCGATGATGGAGATTGTTGATGAAAGGTGATCCGAATGAGACCTAAGCGGCTTCTGAAAGAGGCCAGATCTCTTTTGAGGAGAAAAGCGGACCGGGTTACTCCGGAAGGCACAAAAGAAGTCGAGGAATGCATGCTCGAACTCGAGCGGGCTCTATCCCGTGGAGCGCGAAAACAAGCGAGCAAGGCTTCCGCTGCCTTGCGCAAAGCTGTCGCCCGGCACATCCCCCACAGCAAGCTCGACGTGGTCCTGGAGTACGCCTACTCTCTCGCGACAGCCATTCTGATTGCGTTGGTCATCAGGCATCTTGCCGTGGAGCCGTTCAAGATTCCATCGGGGTCCATGCATCCCACGCTCAAGATTGGCGACAAGATTCTGGTCAACAAGTTCATTTTCGGCTTGAGAATTCCGTTCACGGGCGCCCGATTCATTCCTGTCTCCAAGCCGAAACGGTGGGATGTTATCGTCTTCACGACGCAGGGCATCCCGGATGCGAGCCAGTATCCGAAAAACTTCGTCAAGCGGGTCGTTGGGTTGCCGGGCGAAACGCTCGAGGTCCGCGACGGCGACATATACAAATACATTCCCGACGGCAACGGCGGCGAGAAGGCAGAGCTTGTCCCCAAACCCGAGTGGCTGTCCGACGTTCGGTACACAAACATAGACGACCGGCAGCGAATCCGCCTTCAGGAGTGGGACTATGCCAAGGTCCTCGGCATACGGCTCCCCTGGAAAAAGGACGGCTATCGCGAAAGCGTTCGAGGCTATTGGCGCTACGGCAAGCCGAAGAAGAAGTTCACCGTCCGCGAGCGGACCTATTTCGTCCTCGGAGACAACACCACCAGCAGTTTCGACAGCCGCGGGTGGGGATTCGTTCCCTTCGAGAATATCAAGGGAAAGGTCATCTGCAAATGGTCCTTTCTGCCCCCGTGGGGTCAGGGCGTCGTCCGGTGAGGTCCGTGTCATCATGTTCATTGTCAGCGCCTGTCTTGCGGGATTGAACTGCCGCTACGACGGAACGAACTGCCTCGACAAGGAAGTCCAGACCATGTACCGGAAGGGCAAGGCTTTCCCGGTCTGTCCGGAGGAGCTTGGCGGATTGTCCACACCGAGAGTCCCTTCGGAGATCCAGGAGGGATCCGGTGAAGACGTCCTCGCCGGCAAAAGCCGCGTCGTGACTGCCGAGGGAAGGGACGTGACGGACAGCTTTGTCCGGGGCGCGTGGGAAACCCTTGCCATCGTCCGTGCTATGGGCATCACGGAAGGGATTTTCAAAGCCCACAGCCCCTCCTGCGGTGTGGCAAAGATCAAGCGCAAAGGACGCCTCGTCCGCGGCAGCGGCGTGTGTGCGGCCCTTCTCCTGAAAGAGGGCGTTAAACTCAGCGAGAGGTGAGGCGGCAGATGTTCGCGCTTTCAACAGCTTGGGGCATCCGACGGACAAAAGAAGCGGCCGAACTGATCGAAGAGGCCAGGAAGCTCGGTTTCGACTCCCTCGAGCTTCATCACTCCCTGAGCCTCCCGACGATTATGGGAGTCCTGGAGGCGATTCAAAAAGGGGAAATTTCCGTTAGCAGCCTCCACAATTTTTGTCCCGCGGTTCAATGGGCGCCCGGTCCCGACTCCTATTCCCCGTCTTCCCTCGACCGCCGGGAACGCAGCATGGCGGTCAAAAAGACCAAGGACACTATGGACATGGCCGAAAAGCTCGGCGCGAAAGCCGTCGTCATGCACCTTGGAAGCGTCGAGATGAAGAATATGTCCTCGGCTCTCATCGAGCTTTACAACGCGGGGCAAAAAGACAGCCACCTCTTCGAGAAGATCAAGGGGAAGCTCCTCGCTAAACGGGAGAAGAAAAGGTTTCCGCACCTCGATGCCCTGTACAAGAGTCTCGACGAGCTAATCGCACACTCCGAGCCAAAGGGAATCAGAATCGGAATCGAGAACAGATACTATCTGGAAGACATTCCGTTCTTCGATGAAATCAAATTGATTCTCGACAAATTCGAGGGATCCAACGTCTATTACTGGCACGATGTCGGGCACGCCCAGTGCTGTGAAGAATTGGACGTCATCCCTCATGAGTCGTTTCTGCGAATGTTCTCCGGGCGCCTGGCCGGAATCCATTTGCACGACGTCATCGGAGTGAGCGACCACAGAGTTCCGCTCACCGGCAACTTCGATTTCACAAGGTTGAAGCCATACCTGTCCAGGGACACCATCAAGGTTGTGGAAGCGTTCGTCAGCGCCTCCGACGAGGAGGTGCTTCGTGGAATGCAGTACGTTCGTGCGCTCTTTGCCTCCGATGAGCAGCAGACCTGCCAGGAGGCGCGCAGGGAGCCGCAGGGAAGCCCGTAGCTTTCGCCTGCTTGTCAGCTCGCGCCCCGGTCGGCTGGCGCCTGCCCCGTGTGTCGGGCGGCGCACAGGAGGTTCATCCAGTCTGAATTCCGGCGAGGTGTCCGCTGAGCCAGGGTGGATGGTGTAGGGTAGATAAGCGGAGCGCCTTGTCAAGTTCCTGGGTCGGGGAGACGACGCGGTCCGGAGCCCCCGCCGACAAATGGCCAGGGCACCCTCGACCGTAGGGTCGGTGCTTCCATGAAAAGACGACATCTTGCCACTCTCATCAAAATCGCCGTCAGCGCCGGGCTGATATGGCTCATTTTTCACAAGATCGCCCCGGACTGGAAGAAGCTCGGCAACCAAATGGCGATGGCTTTTCGTGAAGGCTACGGCTCGCTGATCGCCGCTTTGGCCGTCGAGGCGGCGGTCTTCATCGTGGCTTCCTTCCGATGGAAAATCATTCTGCATGGACAGGAGGTCCCGGTCTCGTTCTTTCGCATCCTCCGCCTTTTTCTCATCGGGAGCTTTTTCGGCCAGTTCATGCCCGGCGGACTTGCGGCGGGGGACGTGATTCGTTCGTACTACATCACGTGCTGCACGATTGACAAAAAGACCGAGTGCGTCGCCACCGTCGTCGTGGATAGAGTGATCGGTTCATTTGGGCTGGTGACAATTGTTCTGGTCTCTCTCCTCCTTCTGGGCGGACAGTCACGTTCCGTGCTGATTGTTCTGGGCGTTCTCGTCGCCGCACTCCTGGCGATTGTCCTTTTTTTTAGCCGGGGCGTGTTGACCAGGTTGCCCTTTGTGAGCTGGGTCAATCAGCGCCTCCCCTACCGAGCGCATTTTGGCCGCGTTTACGAGGCGTTTCGACATTACGGCGAGCATAAGGGACAACTGGTGGCTTGCTTGGGACTCTCAGTCCTGATCCAACTTCTCCTGATTCTGTCGGCGTATTATGTCGGCCAGTCCGTCGGGGTTACGGCGACCCCCGTTCAATACGTGGTCGGGATTCCGCTGGTCGGCGCCATATCGGCAATTCCCGTCAGCTTTGGTAACATTGGGACGGCCGAGGCCGCCTACTTCCTGTTCTTCCTCCGGGAGGGACAACCCGAGGCGTATCGTTCCGTCGTGCTGGCGTTCGCCTTGATGATGCGGCTGTTGGTGCTTTTCATAGGTTTCATCGGCGGCCTCATCTGGTGGGCCGAAAAGGGTACGATAACCAGGGACTGGCTTCGACCGACGGCGTCGTCTTTGGGCGATGTTTCGCGCGGAGACGCCAGCTCGCCCGCCCGCAATACAGGAGAAGAGCGATGATTGACGAAGAACTACTCAAAATCATGTGTTGTCCGGCTTGCAGAGGGGATGTCGTCGAGAAGGAAGAGAAAATCATCTGCTCCCAGTGTGGCAGAAGATACCCCATCCGCAACGGAATCCCCGTAATGCTCATTGACGAAGCGGAGATGCCCCAGGGCAAAGAATGAAAATATGCGTCGTCACGGGCATTTTCCCACCCGACATCGGAGGACCGGCAAGCTATGTGGCCCTGCTGACCGAGTCCCTTCGTCTCGTCGGCTGCGATGTGGAGGTTGTTACCTACTCGTCCGGCCGTGCGAGACCAGATTATCCTTTCCCCGTTCGTCGAATATCGAGGTGCATTCCTCTTCCCGTCCGCTTAGTGATTGCTCTTCTCAAAATCGTGAAAGCCTCCATCGGCAGCGACCTGATTTACTGCAACGGCCTGACATTGCCGTCGGCGGTCGCCGGACTGCTGCTTGGTAAGCCGCTTGTCACAAAGGTCGAGGGCGATTTCGCCTGGGAACGAGCCTCCAACCTCCGCCTCACTTCCGATTCCATTTCCTCGTTTCAAGCTCGACGCCAGAACTGGGAAATCGAAATCCTCAGAGCCATCCGCAACTGGGCGCTCAAACGTTCCCGAATCGCAATCACTACGAGTAACTTTCTGGCGGGATTGATACAGAGATGGGGATATTCTGGCCCCGTTCAGGTCATCCCCAACGCAGTCGAAGACAGCTTCGGCGAGGACGCACGTGCCCTTTCAAGACAGGACTGTCGGGAGAGGACCGGTTTCCCGAGCAAACGAATCGTCGTGAGCGTTGGAAGGTTCGTCCCCTGGAAGGGATTTCCAGGAGTGATCCGGGCAGCAAAGTCTCTTGGCGACGACACGGTGGTCTTGATCATCGGGGAGGGACCCGAAAGGGCTGCTCTCGCGGCGCTTATCAGGTCAAGCGGTGTTCGGAATAAGGTGTTTTTGCTCGGCAAAATCGCCCGCAGCGAGTTGCCAGTTTACCTCCGAGCCGCCGACTGCTTCGTGCTAAACTCAGGCTACGAGAGCTTTTCCCACGTAACTCTCGAAGCGATGAAAATGGGAACGCCCGTCGTCGCCGCCAGAGCCGCCGGAATGCCCGAGCTGATCGAGGACGGCGAGAACGGCTTTCTGTTTGAAAAAGATGACACAGGCCAAATGGTCACTCGCATCAAAGATTGCCTGTGCGATTCGGCTTTGCGCGAGAGATTGGCTGCTGAAACGGCGAAACGTCTGCGTGCGTACAGTTGGTCAAGCATCTTCGCACAAACCCTGCGGGTGCTGGGACAAGCGGCGAGAAAACGCGTATGAACGTCTTGATGGTCAGCCTCGACACAACTTTCCTATCGAAGGAAGGCACCGCGAGGGGAGACACACTTTCTCGACATGTGGAATTATCGGAGCGGCTGTCGCACCTCCACGTGGTCGTCTTTTCCGTCGGCAGAGCCCGTGGGGCAGTTCTTCACCCGACGCCGAAGCTAACGCTGTATCCCACGCAGTCTCAGAACAAAGCGATGCGAGTCTTCGATGCTTTTCGAATCGCAGCCCGACTATGTCGCCGTCACCCGATTGATGTCGTGACAACCCAGGACCCCTTTTTCACCGGAATGGTTGGATGGGCAGCGAGCAGGCTTTATCGCATCCCCCTCAACGTACAGGTCCACGCTGACTGCATCGAGAACTCCTATTGGATAAGAGAGAGGCTGCTCAATCGGATGCTGAACCTCATCGGCAAGTCGCTGCTCAGAAAGGCCGATAACGTGCGAGTCGTGAGCGCTTCGGAGAAGGAGAAGATGGTCCGCCGGGGCATCCCCAGCGCATGCCTCTGGAACATTCCCGAGGGCATTGCCAACCTCGAGAAGTTTTCTTCGGCCGACGGATCACGCATCCGAAAGGAATACTCGCGACCCAGCTGTGGCCGCGTGGTTCTCTTTGTCGGGCGGCTTACCAAGCAGAAAAGGCTGCAGGATTTACTGAATGCCGCGAAGATCGTCCTGAGCCAAATGCCAGGCGTAGTCTTTGTTGTTGCGGGCGACGGGCCGGAGCTTCCTTCGGCAAAAGCTCTCTCCTCACGGCTCAGTCTCGACAAGAATGCGATATTTCCTGGGAACATCCCTTACAACGAAATGCCCGCATACTTCGCCGCCGCTGACGTTCTCGCTCTTCCCTCAGCGTACGAAGGCACGGCGCGCGTCCTGATGGAAAGCGTTGCCGCCGGCCTTCCCATCGTAACCACGAGAGTCAGCGGCGTCTCAGACCTTGTCGTGGACGGTGAGAACGGGCACATTGTTTCCGTAGGACGTCCACGAGAAATGGCTGACAGGTTGCTCCGGGTCCTGAAAGACCCTGACCGCTACCGTACGGGCGCGGTCCGACGAACAACCGCGTTGGGCCCTTATGATAGAAAAAGAAATTTGCCATTGCTTCTCGAGATGTGGTCCCAGATCGCCAGGAAGATACGAAATTGACCGACACCGACGCCATCATGATAACTCAAGCGGTTGACGAAGAAGACCCGGTCCTCGGCTTCACACCCGGTTGGATCAACGCCCTCGCCAAGAACCTCCGACGGCTGTCGGTTTACTGCCTCCGAGCTGGTAAGCACAGCCTTCGCGACAACGTTTCCCTGCACGTCCTGGGCGAGGGGAAGGCGGTGAGGCTACAGCGGCTGAGGACGGGGTTGCGCGCCGATGTGGAGAGCATGAAGGCTCGGGCGATCTTCGCCCACATGTGCCCGCGGTACGCCGTCGCGGCGAGCAGCATTGTTCGGCAAGCGGTCCCCATCTTTCTCTGGTACGCTCACTCGGCGAAAAGCCTCTGGCTTTCTCTCGCGCACAAGGTCTCCCGATTCGTCCTCACCCCCACGGTTGAAAGCTGCCCGATGCGATCCCCAAAGGTCCTCGTCGTGGGGCACGGCATTGACGCGCAAAAGTTCTCCCCTCGTCCAGCGAAGCGCCGCGATGGCGTCGTCCTGTTATCCGCTGGCAGGATCGCGCCACTCAAAAGGTACGACTTCCTGATCGAAGCCGTCGCACAGGCCGCGAAGTCCCTTCCGCCGGGCGAGTTGCGTCTGAGAATCCTCGGTTCGCCATGCGTACCGCAAGATGAAATGTGCCTCTCGGCGCTGACGCAGCTTGTTCGCAAGACATCCCTGGAACACCTTGTCGAGTTTCGGCCCGCGGTTCCCTATACTCAAATCGAGCACGAATATGCCGACTGCGACGTTTTCGTCAGCACAGCCATTCGTCATTCGATAGACAAAGCACCGCTTGAAGCGATGGCCTCCGGGAAACTCGTTGTCACGTCGAATCGGAATTTCCGATCGGTCCTCGGTGAGCACGCAGACTTGCTCGTCGCCGACGACGAAAAACCAGGCGACCTCGCGGGGAAGATTGTCGCCGTCGCGCGAATGGAGCAGTCCGAAAGGGAACGGCTCGGTCTCGTTCTGAGAGACATCGTTATTCGCGACCACGACCTGGGCCGCCTCATGGAGAAAATCGCGCACCTGATCTCTGCGGCGACCGAAGGGTGATATGTCAACCGCAAGAAGACTCGTAAGAAATATCCTCAGCCTTGCGATATCGAGACCTATCTCCAAGGTTGCGGGCTTCTTCGCCTCGGTGTGGTTGGTGCGCTATTTGGGCAGGAAGAGCCTCGGAATCCTCGACACCGCCCTGGGATTTGTGTCCCTGTTCAGCTACGTTTCCGACTTTGGAACGCAACATTTCGTCACCCGAGAAATCAGTCGAGACAGGAATACCACAGCGGCGTATCTGAGCGGTTTCCTTTCTTTCCAGGCTCTGTTCGGCATTCTCTTGTTCGTCGTGATCGTCGTCTTGGTGAACGCCCTGGGCTACGATTTGCTCATCAAGCAGGCGATTTACCTCGCAGGTGCCGGGCTTGTTGTCATGTCAATGTCCGCCCCATTCAAGGCGGTCTTTCACGCCCACGAGGCAATTCACATATCCGCATTCCTGAGCGTTGCCCTCGCCCTGACAGGTGCGCTCGTTACCGTCGGCGGCATTCTCGTTGGAGGTGGCGTTCGCCTTTTTGCCGCCATTTCCATAATCGGCGCATTTACGGTCGTGGGGATCGGCTATGCCGTGTGCCGAGAACGCTTTGCGGTCCCGCGGTTCGCTGCGGACCCCGTTCTCTGGTGGCGGATGTTGAAGATGTCGTTCCCATTCGCGCTCCTCATGGGCGCCACGGTGATTCACACCAAAATAGACATTCAGATGCTTTACATAATGAAAGGGAAGACCGCTGTCGGATACTACTCGGCGGTCGGCCGCTTCATCCACCCGCTGATGACGGTATCACAGGATGTCATGGCGGCGATGTACCCCGTCCTTTCCCGCAGGTATGTCACTTCCGACGAGAGATTCCGGTTTCTGGCGGTGAAAACCCTCAAATATGTCGCGGCTCTCGGGTTCCCCATGGCCCTGGGAGCCTTCCTTCTTTCCGACAAGATTGTCCTGCTTTTGTACGGACACCCGTTCCGGGCGTCAATCCCCACGCTTCAGATACTCTCCTGGACTCTGGCGACGAGTTCTCTTATCGTTGTCATTACTTATTCGCTTGTTGCGTCAGGCAGAGTCGTGATGCTGGCGGTGTTTCATGCCGTTGCCGCATTATCCGATGTACTCCTGAACGCCCTGCTCATTCCGGCCTATTCGTTCAATGGAGCAGCCCTCTCGACGGTCGGATGCCAGGTTCTTTTGGTGGGCGTGCTTGTGTGGTATATGCGTCGAGGGGGCGTCTCCGCATTTCCGTGGAGGGACGTCGCCAAAGTCGCCTCTGCGGCCGCCAGTATGGCTGGCTTCGTTTTGCTCTGTCGGGGGGCGAGCATTTTCGTTATCGTCCCTGCGGCAGTCTTGATTTATGTCGCAGCGCTTCTCCTCCTCCGGTTTGTGGAACCGGAAGAGCGAGAGTTGCTGATGTCCGTTTTTCGGCCGAAATGAGCATCCGGCCGTCTGATGGGCGCCAGGCTTGTAGCGAAAGGCAGCTTCATGCACCGGGAAGAAAACAGACACCAGCTCAGCGAACTCCGTTTCTCAGGGGAAAGAATGATCCCCGGCGAAGTGCCCATAGACCTGGAGCTGAGGCACCGTCGGCGATACGAGGTCGCGGCCCGCTACGTCGAGGGTAAGCATGTCCTTGACGTGGGATGCGGGGAAGGGTACGGCGGCGACATCCTCGCCGAGAGGGCGGCCCATGTGACCGGCATTGATGTGTCGGAACAGGCCATCGCTCACGCCGCTGCGAAATATGGCCGGCCCAACCTCGAATTTCGTCGCATGTCTGCGGAGCGGCTTCTCTTCGAGGACAATTCTTTCGACGCAGTTGTCTGCCTGGAACTCATCGAGCACGCCAAAGACCATGTCGCCGTGATGCACGAGATACGGCGCGTCCTGAAACCGGGCGGCGTGCTTATCCTCTCCACACCGAACAAAAGGGTCGTCTCCCCCGGCAGCCCCACTCCCCTCAACGAATACCACGTTCGCGAATTTGGCATCCGGGAACTGCGTGAGCTATGCTCTCGTTACTTCGCAGACGTGGAGTTGTTCACACAAGAAAACCCTTTCGCCGCGTCGCGCAGGGTCCTCGGGTGGGCAATGCTGCTCGATTTCCTTCGCCTCCGAAAGCTCTTCCCCCGTTCCTCTCGAGAACGGCTAAAATGGGGGATGAGAGGCGCCCTCGGCGAGACGGTTAAGGGACAGCCAGAAGCCGACCGCTGGGCTGTCGTGAAAGGAATTCGCCGCGACTCCCACCCCATCATCGCAGTCTGTTGGAAACCAAAATGAATATCCTTTTCTTCGCTTACGATCTCGAGCGGGGCGGAATTGCCCGCTACTCACGAGAAGTCGCCAACGGCCTCGGCCGCCTTGGCCACCGCGTCTTCGTCGTGTCCGATTTCACCAAAGAAATTCCTGGGCTTACTGGCGGCGAAACCTTCACTCCGGTAAGCTTCACGAAGCGAGACCTGAAGTCCCCATCCTTCTGGCTCGATTTTGTCCCCTTTCGCCTCCTCGTCAAGAAGCTCTCCATTGACATGCTCCTTCTTGCGGCGCTATTCCCCTACGGTCCCATGGCTCTCCTATTGGCAAAGGGCACCGGCATCCGATTGTCCATCTTCGTACACGGCGCCGAGCTTTTCGTCGAGAAGCTGAAGACCAAGCTCGTCGTGTCCAGAATCTTCTCCAGGGCGAGCCACATCATTTGCGTCAGCCAGTTCACCCGCGACACCCTCCTCGCGCGATTCCCCAATTCGCGTACGCCCGTCGTCATACCTCCAGGGACCCACCCAGAAGTCTTCCGGCCCGCCGTCGACCGCGAAGCGCTCCTCCACAAGCATGGCTTCAGCGGGAAAAGAATTCTCTTCAGCGTCTCGCGGCTCGTCCGCAGAAAAGGACATGCTCAGGTGATCAAAGCTTTGCCAAAAATCATCGAACGGGTACCCGACGCGCTCTATTTGATTGCGGGCACAGGTCCCGCCGAAGACGAGTTGCGGACCCTCGTACGCGAGACCGGAATGGACCAGCGCGTCCAGTTCCTCGGATTCGTGCACGATGAACAACTCACTGAGCTTTACGCAATGTGCGACCTCTTTGTTCTTCCTTCCGTCGAGACCACCGACACCGAGAGCGGCTCCAAGGGCATCGAGGGTTTCCCTGCCGTTTTCCTCGAAGCCAGCGCCTGCGGCAGACCCGTCATTGCGGGCAAATCGGGAGGCAGCCCCGAAGCGGTTCTCGATGGCGTCACCGGCCTCATCGTTGATGGTGAAAACATTGACCAGCTCGCCGACGTGGTTCTGAAGCTCCTCCTCGACCCACAACTCGCCGATAAACTCGGCCTCGACGGCAGAAGGCGTGTCGAAGACCAGTTCTCCTGGGAGACCATCCTCCGCCGAATTGACGCCGAACTTCGCTCTTAAGGCTTACGCCGCAGCGAACGAGTCCTCGGGGACCAAGCATCCAAAAGTCCTGCGAGGGCGAAATGCGCACGCCAACACCTCAAACGCAAGCACACCCTCACACCACAAAAATCCATCCGGACCCCAACGAAAGGAAGAGCTTGCCCTGTCCAGTCGGACTCGGTTATCATTGCCACAGAATCGTGGGAGTGAACCGGTCACGAGGCGAAGAGGCGGCGTGTCAAAAAATCCGATTCACGTTTACTATTCCGGGCGGATTTTGAAGTTGTTCGCACGACTGGTCGCGTACAAGTGGCGAGTACGGCTGGACGACCTTCTCCGCGAGGTGGACGCTGCTCAGAGAATGTCTGTGGACGAGTTGCAGGCTCTCCGCGACCGCAAGTTCGTCGCTTTGACGAACTACTGCCATGACCACGTCCCCTACTACCGCCAGCTATTTCGCCAACTGGGTTTCTCGCCAGGCTCTTTTCGAGGACTGCGCGACCTCTCCGCCATCCCTCCCCTTACGAAGGAGACCCTCCGCCAGCGATACAGTGAGTTTCTTTCCGACGAGTTGCCGCGCCTCAAGCCGGTCTCTCGCTCGACGGGCGGGACGACCGGCGAACCAATGACTGTCCTGATGGACGCATGGACATCGTTCCTTCAAGAAGCCTGTCATGCACGCGGCCTCGCCTGGTCCGGCTACAAGATGGGTTTTCCAACCTTATCTTTCACCGGCGGAAGCCTGGGGCTGAGCAAGCCAAGGCTGAGAGACCGCTTCAGCCGCCGCCTTTATGGCACTTATTGCTTCCCCGCCTTTGAGTTGGACCAGTCAAAGGCCCCCGCGCTCGCGCGGGTTTGCCGACGACAAAACATCCGCCATGGCATGGGGTATTGCTCCGCGTGGTTCCTGTTCAGCGAGCATCTTAAACGCGCGGGGGAGCAACTCGCATTTGAGGCGATCTACCCTACAGCAGAGGTTCTCCTTCCCCACTGGGCGGAGAAGATAAAAGAAATCACAGGCGCCCGCGTGATGGATTTTTACGGCTGCGGCGAGATAAACGCGCTTGGACACCGTCCTGCCCCCGGTGCACCTCACGTGATTTCCGAAGACCACGCGGCGATTGAGGTTCTCGACGACCACGGCAACATTTCACCCACGGGCTCCGGCGAATTCCTGATCACAGACCTGGATAACCGCGCCCTTCCGCTTATCCGATACCGAAACGGCGACGCCGGGATCATTGCCGACCCGGACCCCGCATTGGAGCTTCCTTTCCGCCGCATCCTTCGCCTGGACGGCCGGATAAACGAGTTCTTCTACCGCACAGACGGATCGAGGGTCTCCGGCGTGCTCGCAACGTATCTTCTTCAACGCACGCGCATCCCCGTGAGCCAATTTCAGCTTTGCCAGGACAAAGTTGGATCCATCACCCTTCGGCATACTCCCTCGCCTTCTCTCACCCCCGATAACACACAGCTCCTGGCGAAAATTCTGAAATCCGTCCTTGGCGAAGACACAAAGGTTTCCTTTGAGGAAACGACCGACTTTCCGACGACCGCCTCCGGCAAAAGGCGTTTTGCCATTTGCCGCGTCCGGGCTGCATCGTGAGCATGCGTTTCTTGGGTTGTCGCCCCAGTGTGAAACTCTGCCCTTCCACCGAACTGCGATGAGCTGCCGGACCCTTCCCGTGTCGGAAAAACGTCACCTTGATGCAGGCTGCAAGGTATGCTAAAATTTCGGTGCATTGCCAAGTAGGGGTGTCTGCGGGTTCAGTGCATGGCGCGGACGCCCTGCGTGTGGGATGGGCCCGTCGGAGTTGGCGTGGCCCACCGCCCAAAATGACGCGAAGCCGGGAGTTCAGCCCAGGAACCACGCTTGATCGGTTGGTGAAGGGCATCGCGTTCCAGGCCAGGAGATTCGATCAGGGAGCGTTTCATGTCTTACTACGACGTCCCAGAGATAGCGTTAGAGCACCGGCGAGGAATTCTTCCGCTGGCGGGCGCCGTCATCATATTCTCGATAGCCGTATCGGCGTGGGCTTCATTGCTTGGACAGAGTCTGATCATCAAGTTTGTCACCCTCACTGCGGGGGGCGTCGTCGCCGCCCTGATATTCCTGGAGCCCTTCGTAGGTTTGTGCATCATGATTCTCCTCATTCCCGTCGAGCAGATATATGCCTTCGCCGGGGGATGGCTTTCGGGGGTAAAGGCCGTGGGGATTGTGACATTCGCCGGCGCACTTGCCAATGCCCAGATCAGACGGCGAGTCCTTCACTTCGATAAACAGAGCCGATGGATTTTCGCTTTTGCTTTCTGGATAGGGCTGTCGTTCCTATGGTCTCACCAAAAGGAAGCGACCCCGCTTCTCATGGTGCTCACTACCGCCCAGCTCGCCCTGTTTTGGGTGCTGCTTCGGGCTTCCCTGGCGACACAGGACGAACTCCGGGCGGTTTCCGTCTGTTTCATTGTCGGCACACTTCTCGCCATCGTTGCTTCCGCCGTCGCGCCCCGCTGGGGTCTTGCGCCGCGCCTCATTTATTCGACGGGCAATCCCAACCACCTTGCCAGGGATATTGTCGTGAGTCTCGTCTTGCTCATGTATTTCGCGCCGGGCGCCCGTTCCTGGGCCAAGTTGGTTGCCATAGGCGCCGGTGGTTTCCTCGTCCTGGGGTTGGTGTTGACTCAGAGCCGCGGCGGATGGATCGGGGCTTTACTTTGCATTCCGCTCGTGCTTATTGGCCATAGGAGGATATTGCCGCTTGCCGCAGTCGGGGGCATGGGTTTTCTTGCGGTGATCCTGTTCACCATGCAGGTGCTGAGCGCGCACCTTGGCGTCACGGAGAGCGTCCTCGAGACTCGATGGGATAGCATGTTCCACAAGAATGTCATAAGAATCTCCCGTCTTGATACTTGGCGCGCTGGCGTCACACTCGGAGTTCGCAACCCGATCCTTGGCGTTGGGGCGGGGGGATTCGTTCAGGCCATCGCCGGAGTCCTGGAGACAATGCCCGATTATATCGGTCCCTCCGACGTCGGAGCGCATAACACCTACGTCTCCGTCTTCGCCGAGTTGGGACTTATCGGTCTCATCCTGCTCGGAGGTATCTTGTGGCACTGTGGTCGTTTCATCGCGCGACAGCCTCGCTCATTGGAGAAAATGTTGGCCTGGGCTCTGCTCCTATCTGCCCTTGTGCGGACGATGTTCGGAGACGTGCATTTCCAGAAAACCATATGGTTGACCCTTGCTCTCAGCCAGGTCGTCCTGACGATGGAAGGAGGCTCTCGCGAGCGCTCGGAGGGCACCCCGGCGCTGGATGACGGCGGAGACCAATGACGCCATGAGGATATTGGTTCTGACGGAGATGTATCCGCGAAAAACCAATCCCACAACCGGCATTTTTGTCCACCGGGAGTGCCTGGCGTTAAGGCGCGCGGGCCTGGACATTCGCGTCATTTCCCCCCTTCCTTATTCCCCTCGCATCCTCTGGATGAATCCCAAATGGAGGGACCTTGGAATCGTCCCTCGCTCTGATACGTGGGACGGAATTCCGGTTCGCTACCCCCGCTACCCGCGTCCGCCCGGCGCCTTCTACCGCAAGTTCGACCCTTTTGCGATATTCCCAACGCTGTGCGTTTCCTTCCGGCAGTGGTCGCGAGAACGGCGGTTCGACATCATCCATGCGCACGGTCTTTTGCCCTGCGGCATGGCGGCGGTTCTCCTCTCGAAGGCTTTCGGCCTGCCGTGTGTCTGTCACGCGAGGGGCAGCGACGTCAATCTATATCCCTGGGAATCGAGAGCGAATTTCCTCCTCACGCGATACGTCATCGAAAATTGCGACGCACCCGTCGCGACCAGTAAGGCTCTTGCCGAGAGAATGTCCTCCATGTCCCGAAAGCATCGTGAAATGACAGTCCTGTATAAGAGCGTCAACACGGAGCTTTTCAGTCCGAGCGACGAGAAGGCGTCGCTCCGATGGCGTCTGGGTTTACAGCCCCAATCCTTTGTGGTTATCTTCGTCGGGCGATTGGAGTCGGATAAGGGTTGCGACGACCTTGTGGAGGCGTGGGAGCCCGTCGTGCGTGAGACGCCCGGGGCCGTTTTGGTCCTTGTTGGCGAGGGCCAACTCCCCAACAAGCTCTGCGCTTTCAGTCAATCAGTCCGCTGCTGCGGGCGAAAACCGGAGGCCGAGGTTGCTCTCTGGATGCAGGCAAGCGATATACTCGTCCTGCCTTCGCGCAATGAGGGCCTTCCAAATGTCGTCTTAGAGGCAATGGCTTGCGGCCTGCCCGTCGTCGCCACGCCAGTCGGCGGAATCCCGGAAGCGGTGGTGGACGGAGAGACCGGACTTCTTGTTCCGGTGGGCGACCGGCAGGCGCTTGCGTCTTCAATCCTGGCCCTCGCGGAGAACCGAGACCTTCGCCGCTCGATGGGTGAAGCCGGGCGGAAACGCGCCCAAGCCGTCTTTCGCTGGGACAAATTCGTTTCCGACACCTGCGAGCTGTACGGTTCTGTCATGCGGACCGGGGCTGAAAGGCAAAAAAGCGCGTTCACCGCGCAGCGTACATAAAAGGGCATTTACTGCGAGGAGCCCACGACGAAGTTCGTGCACGGAGGCGGGATGAGCGACGACAGGACAGCGGCTTACTTCGATGCTTACCAGACGTGGTACCATCCGCGGAGGTACGCTGACGTTGTCGAAATAGTCAACAGGTATGCGCGCGAGGGGGACACCCTCATAGACGTGGGTTGCGGGGATGGCACGGCCCTGCAATTCATCAGGAACAACACCCGGATCGGCAAAGTCTCCGCCATGGACGTCAGCCAGAATTATCTGGCAAGGGCGACCGCCCGCCTGGGCTGCGAGGGCTTTCTTGGTTCAATCCTTGACGACCGCTTCGTCGCGTCGATCGGCAAAAAATTCGATTTTGTTATCATGGGGGAGGTGCTGCATCACCTTGTTGGAAGGACTCGGCGGCAGTCCAGAGGGTATGCCAAGCGGGCGATCGTCAGTTGCATAAGCCTGCTGAGGGATGGCGGCTACCTGACGGTTTTCGAGCAGGCAATGCACCCTTCGTTCGCCATGACCGTTGTGTTCTATATCAAGACCCTCGTCTCGCTGTTCACGCCTCGCCGCCTTGAACTCTTTGCGCACTGGGCGAACCTCGGACCGCCCGTCGTGTCCTATTACACCAACAAACAGTTGCTGGCGATAATTGAGGAAGCCGCAAGAGGCGAGGTAGTAGACATAAGGATAAGGGAGCAGCATTTGGAGCGCGGCATGAGGTTCGCGTTCATAGCCCGTGAGACGCTGACCACGGTTGCGCTCAGGAAGCGACGGTCCGTACGGGTTCGATAAAAGCTGGCGGCGCGCCAATCGTCCGGGCAAGGGAAGCTCTCTCTTTCTGGACACATTCCCATGAGCCGAAAAACTAAGCGTCCGAAGGTTGTGATGTTCTCAACCGTGCGCCCTGCCACGCACGTCTGCATGTTCCATAAAGAGGCACGCAGTCTCGCCCGAGCCGGGTGCGACGTTGTGGTCATGGCATCGCACCGACGGGCAGAGGTCGTTGACGGTGTGCATATCAAGCCGTTGCGAGCGCCGTCATCAAGGTTCAGAAGAATCCTCTTTTCGACGACCATTTTGCCAAGGATGCTCAGAGAGCACGCAGACATCTATCACTTCCACGATCCCGAACTTATCTTTTCGGGGTTGCTTTTGCGCCTCCTCGGCAAGGAGGCAATCTATGAGTCCCACGAGGACTTCCCGAAGGACATTCTTGGTAAGCCCTATTTGCCACGCTGGGCGCGGCCAATCATCTCCGGATTAGCAAGGCTTTTTGAAAGCGCCGTTGCGCCGTTTCTGTCCGCTGTGATCGTTCCATCCGAGGAGTGTTCGCCCCACATTGCTTCGAAAGTAATTCTGCATAACTACCCCCCGCTCGAATACATTCCCTCTGACGCAAAATCGAAGAGGCGTCAAGCGCCCATCAGCCCATTCGTGGTTCACTGCGGCACGATCACCCGGATGCGCGGGGCACGCGAGATGCTTGAATCAGTGGCAATGGTCGCGGGCAGAACCCATATCCGCCTGCGCCTTCTCGGGCCGGTCGAAGACGAGGGGCTTCGATCCGAGATCTTGTCGTACGAGAAAAGAGGGCTTGTCGAATACCTCGGGGAAGTCCCGCACAGGGATGTTTTTGAGCATTGTTCAGGCGCCACCGCCGGACTGCTGCTCTATCATCCCGCTCCAATGCACGACGTGCTCTGTCCCCTGAAGCTCTTCGAGCTTATGGCCTGCGAAGTCCCGGCTATCGCGCCCGATTCCCCGCTCTTTCGGAAGCTCGTGCGCGATCAGGGATGCGGGCTTGTGGTTGACCCGCTGAACGTGCCTCAAATCGCCGACGCGATAATTTACCTCCTGGAGCATCCCAGGGAAGCGGAGGGAATGGGGCGGCGGGGAAGAAAACTCGCCGAAGAAAAATACAACTGGGAATCGGAGTCAAAGAAGCTACTCCTGCTTTATGAACGGCTGTTGGGCAAACGTGCGTGAGCCGACGGCAGCCCCGCCGTGTCCGCCTTGGATCGAGGGCTTCGGATGGGAGGAGCCGACGAGCTTGTTTGAAGCGGTCCGTGGCTTTCCCCCAACGGCAGTTCCCCGGCGAACGCTCGAACCCGTCGGAAACAAAGCCCTTGCCTCGTAGGTGAACCTGCGGTAATAAGGTGGCGACTTGCGGCGCATGCGAAGCGAATGACCGCGCCCAGAAGGAAAGGCGAGTGAATTGACGAAGGCCGACTTTCATCCGCCCATCCAAGAAATTCTCGACCATAATGAGAGGCGACGAAGAGAAACCGCCGCCGACGCCGCGCGTTGGTCCAGGTCGGGACGAACGAGGAGCCTCAAATGAAGGGCAGGAACCGCGTTCTCATCATATCGAGCGCTTTCCCGCCGAGCCTGGGGAGCGGCACGCGAAGGCTGGCGGCATTCGTGGGGCATTTGCGGGAGTTCGGCTGGGAGCCGTACGTGCTAACGCGCACTCCCTCTCGCTATTACGCGCCCAGGCCGGCGGGCGGCCTGCCGGACATCCCGGGCGCGGCGCAAGTTGTAAGGACACGTTGGTTTGACCTGGTGTTCGCATGCAGGACCTTCTTCGTTCGGGGCGCGGGCAGGAGTGTCTCGGCGACCGGGAAGGACGCGGTCCCCTGGGAGCCGAAGGGCCCGACGTGGCGAGGCGTGCTCCGCGCGCTGGCGCACACCTTCGTTTTCGTGCCCGACACGGACATCGGCTGGTACCCGTACGCAATCAAACCCGGCCTTTCGACCATCCGACGAGCGCGCATCGGCGCCATAGTCTCGTCGGCGCCCCCCCTCACCCCGCACCTGGTGGCGCTTCGGCTGAAGCGTCTCACGTCCATCCCCTGGGTGGCCGACTTCAGCGACCCGTGGACCCAGCACCCGGACCGATGGTTCTCGGGCCTGCAGGGGATTCGGAAGCCCCTTGACAGACTTCTTGAAAAAAAGGTGATGCGCGTGGCGGACATCGTTGTGGCGGATTCAGAGCCGAGGGCGAGCGGTTTCGCGGAGCTGGGCGTGCAGGGGCTGCGGCCCAAGCTCCGTGTCGTGACCAATGCGTTCGACCCCCTCACGCTCGTGGGCAGGACACGGCATCGGCCCGCCAAGTTCACCATCACCTACACGGGCACCTTCGTGAGCAAGGCGTGGAGCCCGGCGCCGTTCTTCGCGGCGCTTGCCCAGCTGATAAGGGATGGCCCCGTGCGCAAGGACAGGGTAGCCGTGAGAATCATCGAGTCATATTGGCAAGGCACGGACCAGCTTGCCGCGCGGCACGGACTGTCGGACGTGGTCACGGCTCGTGTGGCCGTGCCGCACACACAAGCCGTGCAGGAGCAGATCGACGCCTCGGTGCTGTTGTTCATGATGAGAAACGACCCGGGGGGCCTCGGTATCTACACGGGGAAGCTTTTCGAGTATCTGGGGGCCCGGCGGCCGATCCTGGCGCTCGGGCAACAGCGGGGTGTCGCGGCGGAGCTCATCCGGGAGGCCAGCGCAGGCACGGTGGTGGACTCACGGATCGGGCGCGACATCAAAGACGCCATCCTCAAGTACTACCTGGAGCACGAGCGAACGGGGGATGTGGCGTACCGAGGCAGGGAGGAGGTGATTCGCCGGTACGAAAGCCGCGCCGTGGCCAGGCAGCTCGCCGAGATTCTGGATTCCCTCACACACGCGCGATTGGACGGCCCTGGGCTCGTCCCGGCAAAGCAGGCTGTCGCTTTATGGGGGGAACGTGGCGAACCGCAGGATTAAGAAAGCGAAGGTTGTCATCTTCTCGACGGTTCACCGCGCCACAGATGACCGCATCTTTCACAAGGAGGCCCTGAGCCTCGCCCGCGCTGGCTACAACGTTGTCGTTCTGGCACAGCACAGCCGAGAGGAGAGCATCAGCGGTGTGCATATCAAACCCCTGCAAACGTCCTCGTCGAGGCTGAAAAGAATGCTATGTGCGACGAGGGTGGTGGCCGAGCTTGTGAGGGAAAACGGAGATATTTATCACTTCCATGATCCGGAACTGATTCCTGGGGGGCTATTCTTGCGGGCTATCGGAAAGAAGGTCATCTACGACTCCCATGAGGACCTCCCCAAGGACATCCTGCTGAAACCCTATTTGCCGCCCTGGACGAGAGGCATCGTTTCCAGAGCGGCGACCCTGTTCGAGAGGGTTGCCGCGCGCCTGTTATCAGCCGTCATTCTTCCGTCTGAACAATACTCGCCGCACATTGGTGAGCGTGTGGCCGTTCACAACTATCCCGTGCTCGATTACATCGTCTCCGCCGCCGAGCAGGAAGAGCGGACCGCGCCGGGAATTCCTGTTGTTGTTTACTGTGGCACCATTACTTGGATGCGCGGGGCCGGGGAGATGCTGCGCTCGGTAGCCATAGCATGCAAGAAGGTTCCAGTCCGGCTGCGACTAATCGGGTCTGTTGAAGATGAGCGTCTGCGCTCCGAAATCGCTTCCCATGAGAGAAGCGGCGCCGTCGAATATCTGGGAGAGATTCCTCGCAGAAAAGTGTACGCACGGTGCCTGGGCGCCGCCGCGGGGCTGCTGCTCTATCATCCCGCGCCGTTCCACCGATTCATCCGACCCATTAGACTCTTTGAGTTGATGGCTTGCGGCGTCCCGCTCATCGCGTCGGACCTGCCCTTCTCTCGCAAGATCGTTCACGATCAAGGGTGCGGCATCGTCGTGGACCCTCTCAATATTTCGCAGATCGCCGACGCGATAATTTACCTCCTGAAGCATCCCAGGAAGCGGAGGAAATGGGGCGGCGGGGAAAGAAACTCGCCGAAGAAAAATACAACTGGGAATCGGAGTCAAAGAAGCTCCTCCTGCTTTATGAACGGCTGTTGTGCAAACGTGCGTGAGCCGACGGCAGCCCCGTCGTGTCCCCGTTGGATCGAGGGCTTCGGATGGGACGAGCCGTCGAGCTTGTTTGAAGCGGTCCGTGGGTTTCCCCCAACGGCAGTTCCCCGGCCAACGCGACATCTTTTCCGAGGACCGACAAACAAGAAAGACGTTGCCTCACAATAAGGGTTGATATAATGTCTTGGCGGCCTGGGAAGCATCATTAAGCAAACGCATTTACTGCACACTGAAAAGCGATGACAAAACACGATTTCAGCGCGCCGGCAGCCGAAATCCTCGCCAACAAGGAGAGGCGGCGAACAGAAATCCCGAGCGATTTCTACTCGGTCACTCGAATGCCCAACCTCTTTCTCTGTATGCAGCGAATCCGTGCGCTTCTCAAGCTCCTCCGAGGCGAGGGCGCCATCCCTCTCGCCGGGCGCAGGATTCTCGAGGTCGGCTGCGGCTCGGGAGATTGGCTTCTTTACCTGCTGACCTGCGGCGCCACGCCGAATCTCTTGTGCGGCATAGACCTCGACGAGCAGGAAATCGCGCGAGCTTCGGGCAAGCTGCCGCGGGCTGACCTCCGCGTCGGAAATGCCGCAGAGCTCCCCTGGCCGGGCGCATTTTTCGATCTCGTTTTGCAAATGATCGCCTTTAGCACGATGCTCGACGACGAATTGAGGCAAGCCGTCGCAAGAGAAATGGTCCGCGTTCTGAAGCCGGACGGCTTCATCGTCTGGTATGACTTGCGCGTGGACAACCCATGGAATCCCGCAATCCGTGCCGTGAAAACCAGGGAGATCAAGCGACTCTTCCCGGACTGCTCTGTGAAGCTGAGGAGTGTTACTTTGCTGCCGCCGCTGAGCCGACGGGTTGTTCCAGTGAGCTGGATCGCCGCCCTTGTGTTCGAAAAGATTCCGCTGCTTCGAACGCACCTCCTTGGAAGCATCCGCCGGGCGGGCAGCCTCGAGCAGCGCACGATGAGAAAAGACACCACGGCTCGTGCATCCTCAGAAGGCTCAGTATGAGCGACGAGTTTGTCTCCATCATCATTCCCATGTACAACGCCGCCTCCTACGTTGGCCGCTGCCTCGAATCTGTCCTGAATCAGGATTACCCAGCAGACAAAATCGAAATCCTCGTCGTGGACGGCGCCTCAACCGACTCTTCCGCGGCCATCGTTCGGAACTTCGTCCGCGACCATCCTCGCATCCGGCTTCTCTCCAACCCGATGCGGAGAGTCTGCCACGCTCTCAACGTGGGCATCCGCAACTCGAAAGGCGATGTCATCATTTTCGTCGGATGCCGCGGCGTCCTCGATCCGACGTTCGTATCCAAATCCGTCGAGAATCTCTGGAAGGCGAAAGACGCCGCTGTCGTCGGGGGCGTCGTCGGAATGGGGTACACCAGTTTCATGGGGAAAGCGATTGGGCTGGCTCTTTCATCTGCCTTTGGCGTCAGCACCGCCACGTACCGCTACGCCGCTGAGCCGCAGTTCACCGAGACGGTCCAGTTCGGCGCGTACCGCAGGAAAATCTTCGATCAGGTCGGTCTCGCCGACGAGGATATGATTTTCGCCGACGACGACGAACTGAATTGGCGAATCACAAAAGCCGGCCACAAAATCTTCATGAACCCCGAAATCAAATTTCTCTACTATCCAAGAGAGTCCATCCGCGCCCTCTTCACGCAGTATTTCGGCTACGGCCGAGGCAGAGCGATGGCCGTCAAGAAGCATCCCGACAAACTCAGCCTCAAGCACCTCATCCCATCCGTTTTCGTCCTGTTTCTCGTCTTCGGGCTCGTGCTTTCTTTCCTTATCAGTTGGCTCTGGATTCCCTACGTCTCGATCCTTGGGGTTTATGCGGTGCTCTCCCTGGCCATCTCCGCGAGGATCGCCGCCCGTGACGGATGGAGACTTCTCCCCGTGCTGCCGGTTCTTTTCTTCGTGATCCATGCCTCTTACGGTCTCGGTTTTTTGACAGAATTGCTCGGCGGGCACCGTCCCGTCGCGCCGGTAACATTGGGAGAGTCCCGTCAATAACTCGCTCAAGCACTCTGCCTGTGCCAGAAGTGTCGAGCATGTAGAGCCAGTTGCCCGACATATGGAGGATTGAGAAATCGAGCAGAACGAGTCGCGTCCCTCAAGACGGATCGCTCTCACGCGGAGGAAATTTCTCGGAGCAATGGGAAAGGGAGCCGCTCTGCGCGCGCTGGCCGGCTTTTCCATTGCCCGAAGCTCCGGCGCGCTCGGCGCCGCTCCCTCCGGCGTCGTCAAGAGGCGGCAACTCGGGCGAACGGGTCTAACGGTCTCGGAGACTGGGTTTGGCGGACATAGCTGGGCTTATGAGAGGATTCCCGATGGGGAAAAGATGCGGGTCGTTTCGGAGAGCGAGGCGTTGGAGATGATCCGCACCGGCCTCGACCTCGGCGTGAACTTCTTCGATTCCGTCAGTCCTCATCTCGAGCACATCGTCCCCGGCAAGGTTGTGAAAAAGCTCGGCGTCCGAAAGGATGTGATCGTCTGCGCCCGCCTCGTCCATAAAATGAAAGGGAGAGCCTCCGACAAGGACGAGGTGCATAAGTTCGTGGATGAGCGGCTCAGGATGTGGCAGACCGACTATTTCGACATCCTGTTGACCGGCATGGCGACGGAAGATTACTGGGATATGTCCTACTGCATCGAGGCTCTCGACAAGGTCAAGAAAGAGGGCAAAACTCGCTTCACGGGCTTCGGCAGTCACTTCAGCCGCACGAAATACTTGGAGGCGATTGAGAAATATGGCAGGGCGTTCGATATATGCTCCATGCCGTACAACGTTTACCACCGGGGCGCGGAGGAGGTCTTTGCCGCCGCCGAGAAATGCGGGCTCGGCATCGTCACCATTAAGCCTTTCGCGCGCGGCTCACTGCTGAAAGGCAAGGACCTTGAACGTAAAGACAAGGGCATGCCCCGCCGGATGGTCTCCTACGTCCTCGGAAGCAGACACGTGGATGCCTGCCTCTGCGGCATGCATACGCTCGCTCACGTCCGCGAGAACTTCAGCGCCTCGTGGAATCCACTGACGACGGAGGAGCGACAGGAACTCGAAGCGGGTTTCGGTTCCGTGCCCGAAATTCCTCTCGGTTGGCTCGACAGAGGGTGGATGTATGCGTGAGGACGCCTCACCGTTTTCTCTTCGGGCTTGTCGGTGGACTTCTTCTGATCGGCGGTCTGTCCTGCATTTCCTCGCGGAGAGAACGTTTTCCGAGTGGCCTTCGTGAACCCGACCGTGCTCCCTCCGCCGCCATGAGCGGCTGCTCGACCTGCCACGTGGATGTGGAAATCCTAACCAAAGGCTCAAAGCACCTTCTCGTCGGAATCGGTTGCGCCGACTGTCATGGGAAAAGCGAGAGGCATATTCTCGACGAGAACAACAAGGTGAAGCCCGACCGCGTTTTTTCTCGCGCGGACATCAATTCCTTTTGCGACGGATGCCACGAATGCGCCCTGCCCGCCGAAAAGCGCCCGCCTCCGAAAGTATGCACCGACTGCCACCCCGCCCATTCCACGAGCACGGTGACCGAGAGGGTTCCAGGGGGCCATAACGACGCGGAAACAGTCGGCGGCAAACTGGGGCTGTTTGGCGGCGGTGATGCGATTGAGTTGACACGGTTGCTTCAAAGGGGGTATTTTCACTCACGCAAGCTGGTTGGCGCGGGCCTGGAGTAGATCGGCGCATAACGTGAAAAGCGGAGGTACAATTATGCGAAGAACACTCTTCCTCG
>CAZFAP010000035.1:0-31566 GCA_964516325.1 uncultured Verrucomicrobiota bacterium | reverse complement strand
GATATTAACCGCAGAGGACGCATAGGAGACAGAGTAACGCTGCCCCGCCGTCAGGCGAGGCGGCTTGCAGGAACGATATCCTTGGGGCAGAGCCCTCTGACGAAAACTCGAGCGACAAACCAACCGCAGAGCGTGCAGAGAACGCAGAGATGAATAGGATGACCAAAGACAAAACAACTCCCCCCTCTGCGATCTCTTCGTTCTCTGCGGTTCAATCCGTCGGTCCCACCGCTCCGCCGGCGCTTCAGCCGGAGGCGAGGTCGCCGTGGAAAATCGCCATGCGGCGTCTCCGTCGGCACAAACTCGCCATCGCGGCGCTTGTCGTCCTTGCCCTGTTATACTTTACGGCTCTCTTCGCCGATTTCGTCGCCCCGTACCGGTACGACACCGAAGACCGCCAACGACCCTACCTCTCCCCGGACAAGATTCGTTTCCGCGACGAGAAAGGCTTCACGCTTCGCCCCTTCATCTTCAACCGCAGCACCGAACTTTATCTCGGCGAGTGGATCGAGAGGCTCGAGAAGAGCAAGCGGTACTACATCAAATTCTTCACAAAGGGCGAACCGTACAAGCTCCTTGGACTCATTCCCTGCCGGATTCACCTCTTTGGGACGGACGCCCCCAGTGGCATCCACCTCTTCGGCAGCGACTGGAATGGGCGAGACATCTTCTCCCGCATCTGCTACGCGGCGAGGATTTCGCTGACCGTCGGGCTGATCGGCGTGTTCATCTCCTTCACGCTTGGGCTAATAATCGGCGGAAT
This sequence comes from uncultured Verrucomicrobiota bacterium, assembly GCA_964516325.1. GTDB lineage: Bacteria > Auribacterota > JABMQX01 > JABMQX01 > JABMQX01 > CAZFAP01. The sequence goes on along the minus strand of CAZFAP010000035.1, from coordinate 30,803 downwards.
CTCCGGCTATTTCGGCGGAATCACGGATACCCTTCTCATGCGCTTTGTGGAGCTTCTCATGTCTTTCCCGGCGTTCTACCTCCTTCTTTCGCTGACGGCAGCCCTCCCCCGCGACCTCACGTCAATTCAGCGATACATCCTCATCGTGGTGATTCTCTCGTTCCTCGGCTGGCCGGGGCTCGCTCGCGTCATTCGCGGAATGGTCCTTTCTCTCAAAGAAGAAGAATACGCCCTCGCCGCACGGGCGGTCGGCGCCGGGAACTTCAAAATCATCCTCCGCCACATCCTTCCGAATACATTTTCTTACGCCATCGTCGCCGCGACTTTGCGAATCCCCGGCTACATCATCGGCGAATCGGCTCTTTCCCTTCTCGGACTTGGGATCAACGAGCCGCAGCCGAGCTGGGGGAACATGCTCTCCTTGCAGGCGATGAGCCCCGCGAACCTCCAGCAGTACCCGTGGATCATCGTTCCGGCCTTTTTCATCTTCTTCGCCATCATGGCGTTCAACCTTCTGGGTGACGGATTGCGCGACGCCTTCGACCCGAAAGGTCTCACCTCCGCCGGAAAAGCATAGGAGGAAACCGCAGTCCCCCATGGACTTCGTTCACCCGGAGACCATGAAAATCCAGGCTGCGTATGGCCCATTTTCGGGGCGGAGGTCGGGTTCCGTGTTCTCTCGCCAAGACCCAAAGACCGGAAGCGTTTCACCGCAGAGAACGCAGAGATCGCAGAGAGGGAGAACTTGGACAGAATAACAGGATTGACGGGACGATCAGGAACCGCAGATGGATGCCGATGAACGCAGATGGATTGGAAAGTGAATATCTGCGTGTATCTGCGTGCATCCGCGGTTAATCCGCCATCGTGTTCATCCTGTGCGGCGCCGAGGGCGCCATTATCCTGTCCACCTCCTCTGCGTGCTTGGCGCCTTTGCGAGAGACATCCCCGGGGCGGGCCCCTGTGCACATGGCGGCGATTTCCGGGGCGGAGCGACCGGAGCACGCGAAGCAGGAACCAGCGGCTGCGCAGAGTCGGTCTCCTTGGTCTCTTGCCCCAAAATGGGCCTTCCCCGGTTCCGAAAAGCGTGGTATCTCAGACTATAGGGCGGTCTTCGGGGAACTCCCGGGAGCCAGCCTGCTCTCAGCATCCCCCGGGTTGCTCATCGGAGGGACATGAAGCACCGGTCGCGATTCATCAAGCTTGTCGTTCCGATTGCGGTGGTGGCGGTGGCGGTCCCGGTCGCGTTGTATTTGCACAAGCGGCTGAAGTACAACCAGCGCGCCTCCTGCGCGAACTGCCGCACCTTCGTGCGATTTCAGCTCGAGGAATACGCCAACAAACACGGCGGCTGGTATCCGCGCGGCGGCAAGAATCCTCTCGATTCCCTCTCGAAATGCATCCCGGATTTCCGGGAAGTCCACCTGTTCACCAGCCACGCACTGTCTCGCAAAGCCCAGAACTACTGGAAGGCAACTCGCTCGCTTTCGGAGGAGGTCTGCTGCTACCGCTACAATGAAGGGCTGCGGGACGACGATCCTGACGATCTGGTCGTTATGTACTACTACAAGCCGACTCGATGGGAATGCCGGGAACACAAGACGGATTCCCTGGGACGGCCCGTGATGCGCCTGCCCATCCTCGCCTTTGGTTGGAGATTTCTCCCGGAGGACGAGTTTCAGCGGGAGCAAGCAAAAACCGTCGAGTACCTCCGAAAACGTAAAGCCCGCTGGCGGGAGATGGAGAAAATGGAGTCGCGGCTCAGGCTGCTTGCCCTCTCAATCCCCTGCGATTCGGATGCACGACGCTTCGGCTTTCGACTGGAAAATCGGGGGACGGAGCCGATCCGACTCCGCATCCTCGACCGAGGCTCCGTTGGCGACGATGCCGGCGCCCGGATACAGGACCTCGGGTTAGCGACAGAAGCGGAAGAAGTAGTCCTCGACCCGGGCGAGAAGCAGGACCTCATCGGTTGGGTGGAGGTAACGTTGCGGGACATAGTTGACGTCCGCCACGGACCGGGGTTCAACATCACGCTCAAAGGAAGCAGCGGGAACACGGCAGGGTGGAGGCTTTTCTCCCCGAAGCCGGATGTCGAGGAGATCAAGGGGGCCAGGTGGTTTCAAGCGCGAGCGCGAACAAGCGTAACCGTGGGCGATGTCAAAGACGTCGAAGTCATCGTGGTATCCGACCCCGTAAAACCCTGGGCGGGCCGCGACCGGGAGTAACCATCGTCCGACTGTCCGGGGGCCCGCCGTGGCAACTGGCACGATTCCCGCCCCCAGGGCGCCAGCAACAAATAGGCGCCGACGGGACTGCGGGGAAGTCGGGTCGCGGCCGTCATTAGGCTCTGCCGCCACAACCATTGCGTTATTGTGGGAAAAGTGGTACTCTCCATAACAACGTTCGCTCCAGCCAAACCGTATTGTGGGAAGCATTAAGATGTCAGCGACGTTCGGTCAGAGAGCGGGGCACCACGCACATGAGCCGGGCGCGCACCGCGCCTTCCGCCCGAAGCCGCTGCCGCCCGCCCGACCTCTCCAGACGGACGACGAAATGCCCAACCTCCTGTCCGACGCGGACCGCGCTATGGGGCGGCTTGACGGCTCGACGGAGACTCTCCCCAGCCCGGACCTTTTCGTCTTCCCGTGCGTTCGCAAGGAGGCTATCCTATCCAGGGACATCGAGGGGACTCACACGTCTCTGACAGATGTGGTGGTGTCTGAAGCCCAAGCTCGCGAGCCGGGTTGCCCAGAAGATTTCGCGGAGGTCGTCAATTATGTGGCTGCAATGAGCCATGGGGTACTGCGGCTCAAGGAGTTCCCCCTCGCCGGGTGTTTCTCAAGTTGCCTCCATCGCTCCGATCCTCAGGAGCGAGATGCCCGCGGTCCGGGCGAGAGCGTGACGTGCCGCACGGTGTGAAGGCGAGATGAGATTGAGCATGAACTAAGGAGGGATAGACAGCGCTTTGGCCGCGACCGCGAAAGGGCGTTCGGACCTTCGTGGCTCTGTCTTGGGGAGGAAAGAGGGGGTTCACCCCGGCATTGGGCTTTACGTAATGCCGTGGGTGGGGGACGCTCGCTCCGACCGTTTCGCGGGCCGCAAATGAGCGAAAAGTCAGCAAGAGCGTCTTCATAACAAGGGAGGCTGAATCATGGGGTCTGTTAGAAATTTCTTCACCAAAGAGGACGAGAGGGTAATCCTCTCAGCGATCAGGGAGGCGGAGTCTCACACTTCCGGGGAGATCAGAGTACGGGTTGAGAGAAAAGCCGGAAGGCATCCCATGAGAACGGCGCGCAAGGCTTTCGTGAGACTCGGAATGCGTAAGACCAGGCTTCGCAACGGAGTCCTATTCTTCCTCGGCGTTAACCAGCGCGCGTTCGTGGTCCTGGGCGACGATGGCATCAACGACAAAGTGCCGCAGGGATTCTGGGACGCTGTTCGGGACGTCGTCCAGGAACATTTTCAAAAGGGGCTTTTTGCAGAAGGATTGGCGGAAGGGATCAGGCGAGCTGGTCAGCAACTGGCGACCTTTTTCCCATGTGAGAAGCGGGACATAGACGAATTACCCAATGCGATTTCCTACGCGAGGGAGGGACGGGACAAATGAAAACAAACATACCATCAACAGTCGCCCTTATCTGTTCAATCGTGCTCACCGGGGTCGGATTGCCGACAAAAGGGGAGCAGGGGGGAATAAGGCTTCTGAACAGGGATGGCCGCGTCGTACCAGGCGCGAGAGGGACGAGCGCTTATCCCCAACCCCATGACGACTATGTTAACGATTACGCGGGTCTGCTCACTGAGCGCCACGCGGCGCAAATTCGCAAAAGGTTCGGCAAACTCGAGCGCAAGCGAGGCATTGAGGCTGTGGTCGTCACGATCAACTCCATCAAAGATTACCCCACCGGCGATGCCACCATAGAGTCTTTTGCGACAAACCTGTTCAACACCTGGGGAATCGGAAACAGGGAAAAAAACGACGGAGTCCTCATCCTGGTCGCCGTGAACGACCGCGAGTGCCGCATCGAACTCGGCGCCGGGTACGGTACCCTCTACGATTCCGCGATGAAGTCGGTCATTGACAAAAAGATGATCCCCTGTTTCAAGAAGGGGGACTACAGCGCCGGAATATACAAAGGCTCCTGCGCTGCTATCGGAAAGCTGACCGGCAAGGTCCCCTGGTTCCCCATATTGATGGGGCTTCTCATCCTCGTCGTGGCTTTTCTACTCGTGCGGGGTTTGGTTCGCGCAGGACATCGGGTGGAAGTCCCCCCCGCTGCGGTACCGCGCCAGGCAGAACAGGCCCAGTCGCCCGCCACCCTGGCCCCGCGCGAAGTGGTGGAGGCGGAAGAGGTGCCGGCGGATGCGACCATGGCTGAGCCTGCTCCCGCAGAAGAGATGCCTCCGGCACCGATGCCGGAAGAAACGGTGCAGGTCCCAGAGATGCCCCAGCGCCCGATCCAGATCCGAATGCCTCGCCTGAAAGAACCTCTGAGAGGCGCGACCTCTCTCCGCGTGGCCCCTCGGGAGACACCGAAAAAGTCGCCGGCGAGGGCATCCTTCTCTGCTCCCAGCCGGAAGGCACAGAAAGCGATCCCCAGAGAGCGCTGGTGGCAAAAGGACATCTTTGGGCGGAAGACGAGGCCAGCTGTACATGGCAGATCAGCCGGGTGGCGTGATTCCGGGGAAGGAGGTGGTTCCTTCTTCGACATCCTGGGGGCGGTTTTCGACATCCTTGGTTCCGTGGGAGGCGGAGGTGGCGGCGGTTTTGGTGGGGGGAGCTCTTTTGGCGGCGGCGCCAGCGGGCGCTGGTAAGAGAGAGCTGCACGCACCGCGGGCCCATGGACAACGTGTCCGCGAGACGTGCGAGTTAACCGAAGAGATTGCAGAGACTGCCCGGTCCGATGTGAGCTGCGTGGGCTGACTTCCTCTGCGTTCTCGGCGGTTCCAACTTTTAACACACAACAAGGAGGTGGAAAAATGCTCAAGGAATTCAAAGCATTTGCCATGCGAGGAAACGTCATTGACATGGCCATCGGCATCATCATCGGTGTTGCCTTTGGCGCCATCGTCGGCTCCTTAGTCGCTGACGTTATGATGCCGCCCATCGGCCTTCTTCTCGGCAAGGTTGATTTCTCCAACCTTTTCGTCGTGTTGAAGGAGGGGACCGCCGCCGGACCGTATGCTTCCGTGGCCGATGCCCAGAAGGCTGCCGCAGTAACGATCAACTATGGCATCTTCGTGAACGCGGTCGTCAAGTTCGTCATCACCGCCTTTGCTGTGTTCCTTCTTGTCCGCGGCATCAGCCGGCTCAAGCAGAAGGAGCAGGCGCCGTCCCCCGTCCCGACGACAAAACAGTGCCCGTTCTGCCTATCGTCCATCGCGATCAAGGCGACCCGCTGCCCGCAGTGCACTTCGCAGCTCCCCGCTTGAGGAGACATTTGGACAAGATGACAGGATTGACAGGATACATGCCGCCTTTGGCGGGATGACGCGGTGTCTGCGACAACCTGCTGACCGAAAGGTTTTGACACAGTAATAAAACAAACGCGATAATCCCGTTCATCCTGTCATCCTCTCGAAGATTCTGATGCATAAACAGTAGCGCTCATGAAAGATTCGTTGACCACAGGGTTTAGCTTTGGGTTGACCTCCGGCGTCATCACGACGCTCGGGCTGATGGTGGGGCTGCATTCCGGCACGCACGAAAGGCTCATCGTCATCGGCGGTGTCCTCACCATCGCCATCGCGGACGCCTTCTCGGACGCTCTCGGCATCCATATCTCCGAAGAATCCGAAAACGTCCACACCGAGGGGCAAATCTGGGCGGCGAGCATCGCCACCTTTCTGTCAAAATTCCTTTTCGCGCTGACCTTTGTCGTGCCGGTTCTCATTTTTGAGCTTGGGACAGCAATCGCGGTCGGAATTGCCTGGGGGCTGAGCATGCTTGCTATCCTGAGCTACCTCCTGGCAAAAAAACAGGGGAAACATCCGAAAAAAGTCCTCGCGGAACACCTTCTCATCGCGCTGGTCGTTATCACGGCGACCCACTTTGTCGGCCACTGGATTTCCCGCATGTTCAAGTAGGAACGGCTTTCTCTCTGCGATCTCGGCGTTGTCTGCGGTGAAAAGATCCCGGTTGGAACCGCAGAGGACGCGGAGGGAGGTACGTGGTGGCACGGGCGTCTCGCCCGTGAGATGCTCTGCGCAGGAGGTCCGTCTCGGATTCTTAGACGGGGTTACAGGATACACAGGATTATCCGAATTCCTCGATCCGGTCCATCCTGTTAATCCTGTCTCACCTCTGTGTTCTCCGCGCTCTCGACGGTGAAAGATACCCGGATTGAAACCACGGAGAGCCCAGGCGACTCACAGATAGACGCGTGGGGACAGAGGCGTCTCGCCCGTGAGACGCCGCGCCCGGACCTACTTGGCGCCACGGCACAGGAGGACGATGGGGATGGTTTTCAGGAGGATTTTGAGGTCGAGGGTCACAGACCAGTTGTCAATGTATTCGAGGTCGAGCTTCATCCAGGTCTCGAAATCAATCCTGTTTCTTCCGCTGGTCTGCCAGAGGCACGTCAGCCCCGGCTTGACCGCCTGCCTTCTCCTCTGCCACTCCTTGAACTTCTCCACGTCGCACAGGCAAAGCGGTCGCGGACCGACGAGGCTCATATCCCCTTTCAGGACGTTGATGAGCTGAGGAAGCTCGTCAATGCTCGTGCGGCGGAGGAACTTCCCGAACCCGGTGACGCGAGGGTCGTTGGTCATCTTGAATGCGGCGCCGTCCATCTCGTTCAAAATGTCAAGCTCGGCTCTCATCTGCTCGGAAGCGCTGTGCATCGAGCGAAACTTGAGCATGGTGAACAATTTCCCTCGCAGCCCCGGTCGCTGCTGCTTGAAGAAGGCGGGGCCGCGGGAAGTCAATTTGATGATGATGGGAACGAGGATGAAAAGCGGCGAGGTCAGAATGATGAGAATCGCCGCGGCGACTCTGTCGAAAACGGATTTGAAAAGAAGGCTCCAACTGAACTCCGGCGTCGAGCTGAACGCCAGAACCGGGAGGTTGTGGAACTCCTCAAATTTGACTTTCGCAATCGCTGCCCGGAAGAAATCGGCGATGAGCCACGCGTCCACCCCCTGAAGCTCGCAGGCGTACAGCGGCTCCTCGACTTCGTGCAGATGGCGCTTGCCGACGGCGAAAATCACCTGGTCGTAGGGATTGGCGCTGAGGATTCGCGGCATTTCGCTGTACATGCCGAGCACGTTGCATCCGCCGACTTCGGTGCGGTTCGCATACGAGTCCGGGACGACGACGCCGCAAATCTTGTAGCCCCAGTGTGGATGTTCCTCCACCAGCTTGATAGCCTTGTTGGCTGTCTCCCCGACGCCGCAGATGAGAATGTTCCGGAAATTTCGCTCCAGCCGCCTCGCGTACCGGAAATACTCGAGGATCACCGCTTCCTTCAAATACACCAGGCAGAAGCTTATCGCCGCAAAAGCCAGGAGCAACGGACGGCTGACGGTCTGCATTTTCGCAACGAAGAAGAAAACGGTGAGCGTCGCAAGACCGACCGCGAGGCTTTTCCCCAGAATCAGGGCAATCTCTTTCCCCCGTTTGAACCCGATGGAGTCGTAGAGACCGTACCGCTTGTAGAGAAGGGGAAAGAAGGGGATGATGGCGAGGTACAGGTAGGCGTAGGTGGTGAACTTGCCGTGGAAATCCTTTCCGAGGTCGAAGACCTGGTACAGAAGCCACCACGAAAAGTATGCAAGCCAAAGAGATAGGGCGGTAATCAGCCCGTCAATAAAGAGGCTGAGCCGACCCACCACAAGCAGCTTATCTCTTTGCATCGAACCCCCCTTGCCGGTTGGTGTGACCGACAACCTGCATTGCGCAGCCGGACCCGGGGCGAAAAGCATTGGAGACACGCCTGCGAAAACCGGCGAGAATGGCCGCAAGAAACACGAAATCCGCCCCTGACCGAGCCGCGTGTCCGCATTTTTACCTCATTCGAGAGGCTATTTTCAACCCCTTTCTCGGGGCGCCGGCTCCTGCGTCGGGCGCGGCGGGAACTCACCCCAGTCCTTTATGAACTTCGTTCGCCCGGCAACCATCAAAATCCCGGCCGTGCAGCGCTTGCTCTCACGGCGCAACTCGGATTCCGTCGTCTCTCGCCAAGACGCCAGGGACTTTGCCCACCTGAGGGTCAAACCCGGCACCCCCGGCTCTGCGTCTCGGCGGCCCTAAGCGCCGAGATGCGAGCGACAATGTTGGCCAACCTGTCCGTCGCGTCGGGGAACGGGCCGTTACCTATATTGCTACTGTGTCTCGCCTCTCGGGCGACCGGGACGCGTCTGAGTTGGTTGACGGGTCGTCATCAGGAGCATCTTCCTGAGTCTTCTTGAGCGGCGTGGTCCACAGGTACACCTTGTGTTCGGATTTGTCCTTCTCGGAAGTGAGCTTGACGACTTTGTCTGGCTTGACTCCTTTCATATCGAAGTCGTGCGAGACAATACGCGATCCTGGCTTGAGCTTCTCGAGCTGAGGGATGAGCTTCACATTCAGACTCGGCAGCAGGTAGAGAGTGATTACGTTTGCCTTGCTGAGATCGAGCGTGAAGATGTCCTTCTGCTCAATAGTAACCAGGTGTCCAAGCTTGTTCTTCTCCACATTTTCCAGGGACTCTTTCACACGCTGGGGGTCTATGTCGTACCCTACGGACTTACAGCCGTACCTCTTGGCCGCCGTGACTACGATCCGGCCGTCTCCGCAGCCTAAGTCGTAGAGCAAGTCCTGCTTCTTGACTTTCGCTAACTCCAGCATCTTGTCCACCACTTCTTGGGGTGTGGGGACAAAGAGGACGTCGGGGGCGCGGCTTTCCTTCGTTTCCTCTTCTATTTGCTGGGCATGTACCGCGGAGAAAACAAACAAACAGGCGAGAATCAGGATGAGTTTGTTTTTGATAATGGGCACGTCGAGTCCTTTCCTTCTGAGGTTAGCTGGGATTCTCTCTGCGGCGCCTGGCAGCGCTGCGAAGCCTTGCTCTTTGACCAAAATACCAAATCTACCCTGAGACTACTATCTTCCCGAGTTTCTCACAGGTTTGGATGCCATGGCCGCTCGAACCACGAAATGGGCTTCCTTGATTCAAGCATTGCACAAAACCGAATTCCGACGTTGATCCTGCACGGCGCCGCTCCTTCGAATCATGTCGAAAGACGGTTATCGTTTTGGCCCTTGTTTGAGATATTTCTCGAGCTCGGCGAGCGGTTTGCGAGCAGGCTTGAAGCGCGGGAAAACTCTCAACGCCCGCCTGTATTGGACCATCGCCTCTTCGAACTTCCCTTCGTCATAAAGCTTAGTGCCCCTGTTGGTGAACTTGACGGCAAGGAACTTCGCAGGGACATAGAGCGCCGCGAACACGAGCACGAGAATCATAATAGCCAGCTTAATCTTCTTCCACAAAGGCGGTCGCTGCTTTTCGGTCTCAACGTCACTCATATTCTGCTCTCCTGTGATGAGTGTTCACTTCGTTGCCTGCTTTGTCCCTTGAAGGTTCGTTCTGACGAACGGAGGGAAAAGCGGAAACAGTCCTCGACAAGCAACACCATAACGCGCGCCGCCATCTGCAAGCAACCGCTGACCTCCCGGACCGGAGAACGAAGTGTCGTACTTCATAACTTCCATTGCGCGTGTTTGGACCCGATCTCGGCCCGGCCCAGATTTGTCCCGCGCTCCTCCGCGGAATCCTGTTCATCCGGTCGCCCCCGGCAAAGAGTGTGCCCCTTGACCCCTCATACGTTACGGGACTTATGAATTAGCGTACGAAGCGATCGCTTTTTTGGGGGGGGATAACCGCTGAGAACGCGGAGACGGGGGAAATTGGGACAGGATTAACAGGATGACGGCATCAACGCTGCCATTTTGTCCCGTTGGCGCACGGGCAGGATGACTGCGGAGCTTCCGCGCTTACGGCCCCTCGTGTCCCGCGGGGCGAGTTCGTCCCCGGCCTGAGCAATTCCGGGAGAAGCCAAACGCTTTTTTGAGGGCGCCTTACCCGATGACCTCACGCACGGCTTCGCCGAGCCTCGCCATGCCTTCCTCAATATTATCCTCGGTAACCATTCCAAACGAGAGTCGCAGCTTGTTGGTCGGCTTTGAAATGCCGGGCTCCGGGCAATAGCAGAATTCGCCGGGCACGTACAGGACCTTTCTCGCCAAAGCCTCTTTGAAGAGTTCCCCTTCGCATCCGGTGTTCAGCCCTTCTGGAAGGGCGGCCCAAAGATTTATTCCGCCCAACGGCTTAATGACTTCGACCTCTTTCGGGAAATGTTCAGCGAGGCACTCGAGCATCAAATCCCTTTTCTGGCGATACCGGACCCTCAGCATCTTCACGTGCCGCCAGTATTTTTCGCTTACGATCACTTTATGCATCAGGTGCTGGCAGAAGTTGCTGCTGCCGAAATCCTCGTTCCCCTTCTGCCGCAGGACGTGCTCCAGTAAATGCCCCGGAAGCCAGCCGAACCCAATTCTCAATCCGGGCGAAAAGGATTTGGAGAAAGACCCCATCAGCACAACGCTGCGGTTCTCGGAATCAAGGGCCTTGAGGTAGGGAATATCCTCCCCCTCGAACCGCAGTTCCCTGTACGCGGCGTCCTCAATGACGAACGTTCGCTGCCCCAGGTCGCAGTATCTGCTCAGGATTTCGTAAGCCTTCTGCTTTCTTTCCCATGTAAGGCTCGTCCCGGTGGGATTCTGGAAATAGGTCATCAGGTAGATTAACTTGAGCCTTTCCAAACCCGCTGACCGCTGAAGGTGAGCCAGCTTTTCTTCGAGGGCCCCAGGGATAATCCCTTCTTCGTCGAGAGGGACGCCAATGACCTTGGCCCCGGCTGCCTGAAGGGTCCCCGTGTACACGAAATACGTCGGGTCTTCGACGAGGACAATGTCCCCCTCGTTAATGAGAACGTCCGTTATCAGGTGGAGGAGCTGCTGCGAGCCGCCCGTCAGGACTATATCATCGGGCGAGACCTCTCGGCCGGCGCCTTGCGCTTTTAGGATGCGGCAAATCTCTTCTCTCAGCGGCAGAAATCCGGGCGTCACGCCGTACTGAAGGGACGGCTTGCCGTTCGTTCCACGGAGGAGTTCGCTGGCGCACTGAGCCACCTCCTCCGCGGGAAGGGATTCCTGGTCCACGAGCCCCGCCGCCAGGGATATGATTTGGGGGTCGTCCATCGGCATCCGAAGAAGCCACGTGATCGGCGGGTCGGTGGCTCGCCTGGCTTTCGCCGATAAAACGCCTTCCGGCAATTGGTGAGTAGTCATAGTGTTGAAACATTAGACCAAAACGGTCGGGAATTTCAAGATGCTTGGGTTGCCGTCTGTGTCCGAGCCGCGTTCCGAAATCACCTGGGCGCCTTTGGGAATAGCGGAGGAACCTCCCGAGGGGGCGAGGGAGCGGGAGACCAAAGGCACCCTCGGTCGTCCGGAAGGTCGGTCGGGGTTCTGCGGGGTGGGCCTACACATGCTTGTTCTAACGCAGCTCTTCGGGCCGAAGGCGGTACCCCCGAAAGAACGATGCGCCCGGTTATCCCCGTGTTGCGGCGGAGCTGACTTCCTTCACGTAAATAACTTTGGAGTCGCCGGGGAAGTAGAAATCTTTCAGCAAGGCTTCCTGCTGGTACCCGCAGCGGAGATAGAATGCCCGTGTCGGGGCATATTGCTCGCGAGAGGAGGTCTCGATGTAGATGCGCCGGCCTCCCCGTCGTGCTATCTCCTGCTCCGTCCTCGCCAACAGTTTTTTGCCCATTCCCTGCCCGCGGACGTCCTCATGGACGGCAATCCAGTACAGGTCATAGCTTGCCCTGGTGCCCGCGATATGGCCGAAGCACGAATATCCGACAACCCGCCCCCCTTGTTCGGTAAAGAGGAACTCGTATCCGCTGCGGATTCCCTTGCTCAGCCGCTCTTCGAGAAGCTCCACGGCAATTCCGACTTCCTCCGGATTGAAGAAGCCGGAAGACTCAACGATCCCACGGACATGCTCCGCGTCTGTCTGCGTCACCCTTTTGCGGTATCGAATCAGGTCTGGTCTCACGACGGGGCGCCTCCACAAACCTCTTGCGCCTCTGCCCCGGCGGGCTTGCGTGTTTTTCTGCGCACACGCTGTTTCAGGGCGGTGCGGTGAGACCGCCAAGCTAAGAAAGGCTCCAGGGCATCGCCGATAATCCTCTCAACAGCCTGGCTGTAGCTAAGACCCGCCTGTGCCGCCGCCGCTGCAAACCCGCAGTCCGGCGAAATGCACGGATTCGCGTTTATCTCCAAAACCCACGGCTTGCCCACTGCGTCCACCCGGAAATCTACCCTGGCGTACCCCCGGAGTCCGAACAGGTCCCAGCAATCCCTGGCTATCTCGGTCAGCCGCCCAACCAACGGCTGATCCTCGTCGGAAAACTCGAAGGAGCGAGGGGTGTGGTGGTACTCGAACGATTCCTCTTTCCATTTTGCCTTGTAGTCCACGATCTTCAACGCTTCCGGTGGAAACGCGACGAACTCGATTTCGGCTGGGGGAAGAACTTGCGGGCCTTTGGGGGAGGCCAACAGCGACAGGTTGAACTCCCTCCCCTCAATATAGAGTTCTGCAAAACAATCCCCGCCCAGAAAATCTCGCCTCAGTTCTATCTGGCGACGAAGGACGTCCGGGCTTTCCGCATAGACCACGGAGCTTTCGCTGATCCCGATGGAGGCATGCTCCCACACGGACTTGATGATGAAGGGTCCCTCCAGCGTCTCCAGGCCGCGGCTGGCATCATCATCGGAGAGCCAAGGCGGGGTGAACACGCCCGCCGCGGTGAGGATTCTCTTGGCGAGGAGCTTGTTCGAGGTCAAGAACATGGCCTCGGTTCGGGCCCCCGTGTAGGGAAGCCGGAGGTAATCGAGGAGCGCGGGAGCGAGGTGAATCAATCGTCCCTGCGCCTCCACCGATTCCACGAGGTTGAAAGCCAGGTCCGGCTGAACCGCGCGGAGGGCATCCGCCACGTCGCTGAGGTTGAGGGAAAAGACCACAGTGACCGGCTCATGCCCTAATTCCGACAGGGCGCCGGAAATGGCCTCCGCCTGAATCAGACCATCCAATTCGTCCGCCGTCGCATTCTCAAGAATTCTTCCGCGCAGAACCGCTACTCTCATAAGGGGTCACTCTGACCTTGAATGATAAAACAACTCGCACCCCACACGGAATCCGCCAGTCCTCTGAGCCACTCAAGAGGCATTCGATAGCACAGCTGCCAGCTCTCGCCTGCGTGCTGGACTGAGCACCTCGGCTGCCTGCTCCTCCACCATTTCTAACCGGGACCAAAGCCCGCGGCGATTCGCTATCTGGATTGCCAGACCCGGCCGGGCATTGGCTTCCAGAACAACGGGTCCTCGATTTGCGTCGAGAACAATATCAACCCCGACATAAAGAAGCTCAAAGGCTTCGCTCAGCCTGGCCGCCATAGCCAGCACCTCGGGCCAACGGGGAATCGCCATTCCTTCCATCGAAGCCGCCGTCTCCGGATGAACGGACACAGCCCGGTCGCGGTGCACGCCGCCGAACGTGAGGCCAGTTTCGAGCTGGATGCCAACGCCGACCGCCCCCTGATGGAGATTTGCGCGCCCGGCGGACTCCTCCGTCGGCAAACGAAGCATGGCCATCACCGGGACACCCCGATACACTACGACCCGAATGTCAGGCGTCCCGCCCATGGCCAGTCCATCGAAGACGGGGTGAGGCACAATGCGCTGTTCCACAATCGCTCTGTCTGGGCGGTTCCCTAAACTAAACAATCCGGACCGCGTTGTCAAGAGGTGATATTGCATTTCTGCCGAGGACAGAATTTCCCCGCCTGACGTTTCAAACGCCTTGCCGTTATGCCGGACGACGACAACCACGCCGCGGCCGCCGGCCCCTCTCGCAGGCTTGACGACAAATTCTTGCTGTTTCTCCACCAACCCTGAGAAGCGGCGGAGGTCGTCGGTCCGCCCGACCACCAGGAAGGTTTCTGGCACGGGAATGTCTCGCTCTTCGCAGATCGTTTTCGTCAGCATCTTATCGTCGAGGGCGGCATAGAATCTGCGCGGATTGAGTTCCGAGAGATGAAGGTTTCGGGCGTTGATTCCCAGGATGCCCCGCTGCCGGAGTTCCCGGGGCCACGACCAGAAGCGGCGTTTTGACTGCTTGATCATCTCGACTCCTTTGGAGGCAGCGGGCGTGCCGCGTCGCGGAAGCGCCAAAGCTCCGTCAGGCGGTAGCCCGCGTAGCGTCCGATCAGAATGAACAAGGCTATGGTAAAAAAGTGTCCTTCAGGAAAATCTATCGCAAGCCTTCTCAGCGACTCCGAACGGAGCAGCAGGAAGCAGCACAGTCCCACGGCAAAGGTGCCCGCCAGGACTTTGAGTCCGTACGCGACGCCCTCCTCCTCGGAACTGACGTGAAAGCGCTCGATGGTCATGGTGAGGATCACCATAGGAAACAGCACCGCCTGGGCTGCGGGCGTTATCTTAAAGTAATCGAGAACGGATACCGCCATCGCCAGCGAAAGAACGACAAGCGTTAGTACGACGCCCACCCGCGGAACCGCCAGCAGTTTTAGCCGGTTGAGAAGCGCCCGCCCGGAAAGACCAATCACCAGCGCCACCCCCAGGACCACCAGCCCCGCAACCCAGTCCGCATCCACGAAGCTCATCGCGAGAAGCGCGGGCGTAAAGGTCCCGAAGGTCTCCACGCCAATTATATTCCGAGAAACGGCCGCCACCAAGCCCCCAATTGGAAGAAGTAGAATCAACGAAATGGTTCTTTGCATACTCGGAGACAACCGGGTCGGGTCTAAAGCCTCCCACAAGCGACCTGCCCGTGGCGGCGGAAGACCGAGGGGAGGACGAAGACGGCGCGCGGAAAACCTCGAAGTGAGTTCAGCGCCCTCCACGCCGCTGACGACAGCGACGCCGTCTCGACGCACCGGCACGTACGTCGGCGGCAACTCACCCGAGTACCCGTATTCGGGATCGCAGGGGGTCCATTTCTTCGCCGTGCACACTTCAACCCAGACGTGTGGGCGCAGCCGCTGACCATGATTGAGCACGAATCCGGAGACCAGCCGGGCGGGAAGGTGGCTCGCCCTGCACAGCGCTGCCATTGCCCTGGCGCGTCCGAGTGCCCCCGCCTTGCCCGCTTCCAGTGCGCCGGCGGCGTCCAGAGGAACGCCCTCATCACTCGATGAGATTTCGTGGGAGCAGTGTCGGAAAAGACGGTCGAGCAATTCCTGTTCGGACACCCCTTTCCCTGTCAAGGACGACAACGCTTCCGCGACAGCAGCGCTGCTTGTCTGAATGTCATTTTCGGCTCGCAGGTAGTATGCTCTCGTCGCCGGCGACAGATTCGCACCGGGGGACTGCTTCGGCCACTTAGCGTTGGGACTGACGTGAATCTCAACGTGTGCGGTCAACCGAGACGGGTTCGATTCCGGCAGGGGGGTTGCCACCGCTTCTCTCACTCCGGTGCGTCGGCTGTGAACCACGCGGATCGAACTCCCGGGACATACCAGCTTCTCCTGCAGAATCCGGAGATGGGGTGTGCCCAACGGAAGCGCGGCGCGGAGTTGCGCTGTCGCATTCGCAGCGCGGAAGGTGATTCGATAGCTCAGGCGCCAGATGCTGTCACCGTGGGCGAACGAGATTTTCTGCCTGGCGTTGAGACGCATTGCCACGCACGCCACGCCCAGCAGGGTAAGCACGCCCGCGGTCAGCAACGCCGGCCTGTGGTGCCTTATCATCGTTCACTCCTTGTCCGACGGGGTCGCGCTCGGGGCGGCTTCCGGCTCGTCAAACGTGAGAACAAGACTTTCACCCTCCCTGTCCCTTTTCGGAAGATACACGACATACACGAACCTTTCAAATGGGTCGGGGAGAAACGCGGCTCTGGGCGACATATCGCCCGGACAATGGAGGTTCGCGTGCCGATTCGCCGCGAACCCTTCAGGAACGGAGAGCCGAAAGAAATAGACCGGCGCCAAGCGCTGCTGAACTCGACCTTTGATTTGCGTTACAAAACCCGCAAGTTGGCTGCCCGGAAAGACCTGCGCTGTGTACTTTTCCGTCGAGCATTCGGGCAGCCGGCGTGTCGGCGTCAAAATGCGTACCTCGCCATTGCTTCGCAGTGTCGCGGAGACCGAGGAAAGTCTCGGGCGAGCCAGGGAGTAATGCGGGATTTTGACCTCTGGATCGCCCCAGAGGCGGAAACCGAGCGCCACGCGGTACACTTTTGCCGTCTCCCTGTGGCCTCGCCTGGCTTTGAGTTCTGCGAGACATAGAAAATAGTTCCTCGCGTCCCGCAGCGCTTCTCCCGCCGTATCGCCACGGTGGAGCAGCCCGTCGCAGAACGCCTTGATGAAGGCGCTCCCCGAGGCGCTGTGAACGTTTGCAACGCTTCCGACCACGCCGATCGCTCCCGCCTGGAAGGCGCGCCGCGCCAGCCAATCCTCTAACGAGTGGCAGCTCTGGAAAACAAGCAGCGGCAGCCGCTCCAGTTGGGGGGTCTCCTGGAGGAAGCCACCATACGACCGCTGGGTCTCGGGGAAACTGATGAACTCGGCGCCGGTCTCCTCGCCGGGAAAACCCGGTCTGCGCCAGTGAGCCGCCCGTGCCCTCACCTCCGCGCCCGAAGGCTCGGTCGAGGGCAACTCCGGCCAAACCTCGTCAAAACCCGGGTAATAACTGTCTTCCCACTCGGGCATGTAGAGGGGGTCTTCGAGCAACTTCTGATCCACTATGTGCCCTTCATAGAGGAGCAAATCCGCTTCTCGTGCGGCTTCCAAAATGGCGGGGTCATCGGACTCCCTGCCATAGAACTCGTCAACCGGCACACCGAAGTTCTTGAACTCTTCTGCGGTCGCCCGGCCGATGGTTTCGCAGAAGGGGAGCGGGGCGTAGATGGTCTTCGGGTTGGCGACAAGGAGAACCCTCGCGGGCGTCTGACCGAGCAGGCGCTCCCTGGCGAAGCCGCGCCCAAGGGAAACCGACGCTTCTTCCAGCGACCCGGAAGGGATGCGCCCGACCCCCAGCGCCGCCGCACCGCCCTCCACCGACATCGAGCACGGCTCTATGTCCACGCCGTACTCCCCGAGGGTCGCTGGGTCGGTCACGCGGATGACCCCTATGGAGTTATAGTCAGCGAGGATCGTCACTGACCGGGGCTTCAGCGCGTGCGTCTTCAGAAGCGCTGCAACCCTTTGCTCCGCATGCCTTCCGTCGGCGGAATCGCACAGCACCACCGGCGCGCGGCGAACCAAGCTCCAATACGCCGCCAACCAGGAAGTCGCGCCCGCCGGGGGCCAATCGGTGGGAACGCGAGCCAGAATCACACTGCGGACATTCCCTGTTCCAATGTGCTGGAGAACGAGCCGATTCACCGCCGCAGCGTCAAGAACCGTGCCGCCGTCTCCAATCTTTTCTGCCCAGAGGGCCTGGCGATTCTCATCGGCGGTTACGACCCAGACGCGCGTGATGCCAAGCGAGGCAAGAGCCACCCGGAGGCCCCTGCCTACCCGTGCACGGTCCAGGGGTATGAACGGCACTACTTTGTGCGCCGCCAAAACCGAACCCAGAATCATACTGCTCGGCTCGTTCGTGAATGCAACCACAACCTCTTTGGGTCTTCCCCAGAAACGCTCGACGATGTGGAGACCGAATTGCGTAGGGTCTGAACCCGTCAGAACAAGCTCTGAGTTCAGCCCTTCGATCTCGCCGACGAAACTGGAATCCCGCGAGGAGGACAAAACCAGAGTGCGCCGCGGCGTGAGCTTCTTCGCAAGCTCCACCGCCTCCCTGGAGGGGTTGGTCGAAAGCGCGAGGAGAGTCGGGAAACCCCGCGAGTTCCGGAGTTTCGCAGTTAGTGTCGCGGCGAGGGAAACCAACCAGCCCTCGTCCTCGGGGACTATGATCAGGTCCACCGGGTCGGCGGGCCTTTGTCGGCGAATGGACCGGGGAGGCGAATCGCGGTCTGCACTCGGCAAGGACGAGACGATGTCGGCGCGGACCCGTACGCCCGCGGAGACACCACGGACATTTTCGGCTCGCTCACACCACCCGAGCGCAGCCGCAGAAGCGACTGCGACGACCACAGCAGTGGAGAATACTCGCACGGAAAGACTCCGGTTATTACATCTTGCCGTCCTGAACATCACAGTTGCAGAGGTCCACCGTCGGACTTTGTGCCAACTCGTCAACATCAAAGGAGCAGAGGAAGCTGCCCCGGCGACATGCCAAAGAAGCTGAGGTTCTTCACCAGGGTTGCGACCTCCACGTTGTGAATTCGGCCCAATTCTAACCGAAGCGCTCGAGGCCACAAACGACAATCTGGCAGGGAGAGGCGGGTGAGAAGTGGCCGGCGCCGGCGCGTCCCTGTTGACCGGTGGTGAGTGCTCTGCCTAACTCTCGGCGGGGAGCGTTGCGGACGGACCCGGAAGGGAAGCCGGTCACGTCCCGTGGAGCCGCGCCATCGCGGACCCCACAATTCTCCGGATGAGTTCGCCGTAGCCAATGCCGACCTGCGTGCATAGAATGGGAAGATCGGAATGCTTTGGATGCAGCCCGGGAAGGGGATTGACCTCCATGACGTTGGGTGTGCCCGCGGGGTCGCATCGCAGGTCAACGCGCCCCGCGTCTCTACAGCCGAGTCCCTTCCATGCGGCTAACCCAATTTTCCTGGCCCTCTCCGCCAGACTGTCCGCCACCAACCGATACTCGACCAGTTCCTCGCATCTTTCCTTGTTCAGGTACGAATAAGCATCCTTCTCGGCGCCGCGCTTCAAGACAATTTCCACGACGCCGACTGCCTCCGCGTCTTTGCCGGACCCGAGAATCCCGACGGTGAACTCTCGCCCCGGTAAGAAAACCTCCACCAGAACCGGCTGCCGATGTTCCGCCAGGAGCCTCGTGCACACGGAAACCAGCTGCCCTCGGTCGCAAATCTTCGAGGCAGGGGTAACCCCTTTCCCAGTTCCCTCGGCGACCGGCTTGGCAAAGAGAGGGAATGCGAGGTCTATCGTTTCGATCTCGGGCGGCGTTTCGACGACGGCGAAATCGGGCGTCGGAATTCCCAGATCGCGGAGGACATGCTTGGTCATCCCCTTGTGAAGCGTCATAGAGAGCACCATGGGGTCGGAAAAGGCGTAGGGGATGCCATAGGCATCGAGCAGAGCGGGAACCTGCGCCTCCCGTCCGAACCCCTTCAGCCCTTCCGCGATATTGAAAACCATGTCCCAACGTTCGCCTTCGGAAAGACGGCGAACGAGGCTTCGGACGTTCCCGATGCGGTCGGTTTCAAAGCCCAAATCATCCAGGGCCTGTTCGATCGCTTCGATGGTGTCTGAGCGATCGAACTCCGCGGTCTCTTCCTCGCCGAAGCCCTGCGCAAGATATTCCTGTCTCAGGTCATAGGTGATGCCAACTCTCATGAAGGGAATCCCCTTAATGCGGCGAACGAGAATGCCCCGCCCGCTTCGCGGTCATGCCGGTACCACGCGTGTTTCACGGCTTGACCGTCAGGAGAGTGCCGAGGTTGTCTGTACCCCGGCGGCCGGATCCCGATAGCGAAAGACCCGCCCCTCGTAGTTCACGAGCAGGAGGTTGTCCCCATCGCGGCCAGCGACGTATTCAGGCGACAATGGTATCTTCCCTCCGCCGCCGGGAGCGTCAATGACGTAGGTCGGAACCGCATATCCGGTGGTGTGACCGCGTAACCCTTTGATGATTTCCAGTCCCTTCTCCACCGGAGTCCGGAAGTGAGCCGAACCCAGAATGGGGTCGCACTGATACAGGTAGTACGGTCTCACCCGGACCTTGAGCAGCCCATGGACGAGCCGCCTCATGGTTTCCACGCTGTCATTCACGCCAGCGAGGAGAACCGTCTGGCTTCCCAGAGGTATGCCGGCGTCCGCCAGTCGTTCGCAGGCCTGCGACACCTCCGGAGTCAGTTCGTCGGGATGCGTGAAGTGGATGCTTATCCACAGCGGGTGGTAACGCTTCAGCATCTGGGTCAGCGCCGGGGTGATTCGCTGGGGCAAAACGACGGGCACCTTGGTCCCGATGCGGAGGAACTCCACGTGGCGGATGCGGCCCAGCCGCGAAAGAAGACATTCGAGCTTCTCATCGGACAGGGTCAGCGGATCGCCTCCGGACAATAGAACATCCCGCACGGACCGGTTTCGCTCAATGTACGTGATGGCTCTCTCCCAATGCTCTCGGCCAAGAGGCCGCCCCACGATCCGCGAACGGGTGCAGTACCGGCAGTAGGTCGGGCAGAACCCGGTAACCAGGAAAAGCGCCCTATCGGGATACCGATGGACCAGCCCCGGAACGGGACTGTCGTCATCCTCCCCGAGGGGATCGTCGGACTCCCCAGGGGCGAACGCGTACTCACTGTTGACGGGCACGACGGTCCGCCGCACCGGCTGGTCGGGGTTGGTTGCGTCGAGGAGACTGGCGTAATAGGGGGTGATGGCCAAGGGGGGGCGGGAAGGGCAACGGAGAATGGCCGTGCGTTCATCTTCGGAAAAGGTGATGATTCGCGACAGAGAACTCACGTTCTTTATCCGGTTGCGCAGTTGCCAACGCCAGTTGTTCCAGTCGGAAAGGGTGGCTTGGGGAAAGAACCGCTGGAGAAACTTCCGCGACCGAGCGCTGAGCTGAAAACTTGGCCGACCGCCGGAGCGTTTGGAAAAAAGGCCCTGGGGCCTGACCGAGAAGGGGAAAAAGGTTTGTGTGGGGTGGAGATATTGTCTGCTGAGTCCGTCTCCCTCCAGTACGGTAGTCGCCGTCCGACTACCTGGAGGTTCCGCTTCCTCGCCGGACGACTCTGCATTTTTCACACTCATAATAGTTGTGACCCTCCTATCGTGGTTGGTTTGCTACTCTTCCCACTTTTCGTCGTCTTCTTCGTACTCTTCGAGGTCTTCGAGTTCCTCTTCGTCTTCTTCCTCTTCTTCGTCTTCGTCCTCTTCCTCGAGGAGTTTGTATCTCTTCACGGTGATCGTCTTATTTCCGCACTTGTCTTCGTCCACAATTCCGGTCACCAGCACCTCAGCGCCGAAAAGGTCAAACAGTTCCTCTCCTACCGGGTCCTTCTTAATCAGGTATTCCTCCTCGTGGGGCGTAGATAGAGCAACGGCGATGACATTCCCGTCTTCGTCCCAGTCGGTGGCCGTAACGATTCCAGTAATTGAAGCTTGCCTCTCGCTGCTGCCTTTGCCCATGCGTGCGTCTCCGGTTGCCGTGATTGCCGTACCTGATTATTGCGCAAAGTTAACGATAGGCCATCGCCCTGTTTAATGTCAAGCGTTTTTTTGGGTCTGCTTCGTTTTAGTGGTGTATTTCGCATCAATGCGTTGATCGAGAAGTCCCGCCACGGCGGGACTGAAGCCTGCTCGAAGATGGGGAGGGGGTGTCCTCATCTCGTACACCACCGGCTAAGGCAGGTGGCTAATGGCGCCTGCGGCGCCACTGGAAGCCGGCGGGAGGCATCGCTCCCCAAAGAAAGCAGTGTTTAACCCCGCCAAAATAGAGCCACACCCCGACACGCCGGCTTTCACGCGAAAGGCCTCCGGGATGCAGACGTAATTTGTCGGGGCGCCTGCTCGACATCTGGAGCGGGAGCAGTGCAGGGCTGCACTCCGGTCCGTCCTTCGATCAGGAGCACCAAGAAGCCCTCTCATTCCATCTCTTGGTCTTTCCCGAATTCTCCGCCCGCAGGTCCATATTCGCATCGCAGGGAGCCGGCTAATGAAGGCGCACAGCCCCAAAGCCGTGTCGTGCGAGGTCAAGGCTGATTTTGCCTTCCATGACCGACAATTCCTCGAGGTCGCGCTCGAGGAGGTCTGTGCGAACCGCGCGATCATAGCCCTGAACGCTGACGCTGAGTGGGCCGGAGCGGCCGGAGGTTTCCCAAAACCGAAGTGCGCACCCGCCGGAGAAATCGTCTGCTGGCTTGAGGCACGTGGCAATCGCACGCCTCGGGTCGAACGATACCGCATGGCCAAGATTCTCTCCGCCCGCCAGTCGGCCTCTTGCGACTAGCAGCGGCGAGACAACAGCCCGACTCCAACGGAACGCTTCCGCGCCGTCGTAGCCTCTCGCGTGCCCTCGCAGGGAGTAGCGGAAACGGAACTCTGTAACCCCGTTCTGATCGGTTACAACCTCGCGGTAGTTCTGGTCGTTGCCGAGCGCCTCGATGGTGATTGGGTCGAGGTCCACTCGGAGAAGGAACGAATCGAGCGGAGCTATCGTAACGCCGGGACCCTCAGGCAGAGATGCGTCCACAAAGCCCTGTACCGCGAACCGCCGCGTGTCGGCGCCGGGAAGCAAGTCGCCTTCCGGCTGCGGGCGGGGGCGAATCACGGCGCCGGTCGTCTCGACCCGGATGACTGCGCCGTCGCGCACCACCGGGAAGACATGACAGAGGCGCTCCTGTCGAGTGGTAACGGGCTTGGTGATGCGCACGTCGAAGTCCACGCGGTCGAGTTCTGCATAAACCGTAACGACGTTCGCGACGCGAATTCCTTCCGTCCCCCCTGTGATTCTGAGCCGGGACATCACCGGTCCATGAGCCGCCACTTCTGACGTAACGTTTTTCAGGGTATGCTCTTGCCCGTCGAAATAAATCGTCTGGCAAAGCGTGCGATGCTCACCACCCATGACGAGTTCCGTCCCCCTGGCTTTGTGGACGAGGCTTCCGATCCCGCCGGTGTTAAGGTCCACCTTGAGACAGTAGAAAGGGCTTTCGAGTTCGGTTGGCGTCGCGAGCAGTTTGTCAGCGCTTGGTCTGTCTTTTTCGCCCGGCTCGAGTTGAACCTGTGCCGCCCCAAAGCCAGGGACCTCGGGTGAAACGAAGTATAGAAGGTGCTTTGCCTGTTCTTCGAGTTGCTGGAGGCTGAGCGTGTGTTCACCCGCGACAACTTCTCGCACGCCCGGCGTTCCCTCGATGCATACAAGGTCAGCCCGCGGGAAACTCAGACTGTTGAAAATGACAACGCGGTCGTCGTCTGACGTAAGCCCCAATGCCGCCCAACCGACGTCTTGAAGTTTCCGGCTGACCTGACCGAGTTCCTGGCTCCATTTCTGGCGCAGCTCGGCGTTGTGGCGCTTGTTATTGTCGTCGGTCCCGTTCCACGCATGGTCCGAGAGCATCGCCAAACACCATTCCGCGCGCTCGCGGTCAGGGCGCGTGGCGTCGTGCAGCCTGGGGTCTCGCTGCATTGCCATAGCCAGTAGTGCTTCGGCAGCGAGGAAAGACCTCTCGCCCGCTCGCATGTCCGCAACGTATTTCGCCAGGGACACCGGCCAGACATCCCAGGAATGGCCAAAGCAGCCGCGAAGAATGGGCATGAAGGGCTTCACCGCCTGAGCGTCGTCCACAGCCCTGCAGAACTGCGGCAGAATTGCATTCACGAGCTTCGGGTGGGAGCCCGGGCTGCTATTGAACCGAATGATCGCGTCGGCAAAACCGCACGCCTGTTCGCCGCTTCTCGGGGAAATGTCGCCGTGCGTTCCGCTCGCCAGGATTGACCGAAGAGGATAAATTTCGCCAAGCTGCCGATAGTGGGGCAGCCAGTCTTCTGTGATTGCCTCTGTCTCACGTAGGAGGTAAGCCCCTTGCGTGTAGCTCCAGTTCGCCGAAGCCCGGCGGTCCATGACGACGCGGACGCGGCTGCCGTCTGGCCCCTCAAGCATGAATAGCGGCGGATTTGTGAGCCTGTCGAACGTCGAGTCGTATTTGTAGAAGGGGACGGACAGCCACCGGACGCCGCACCCAGCAAGGATAGAAGCGGCGCCCCAGGGCAGAGAAGGCAGCTCGATATGCTCAGCGACATCCATCGAAATCCCCCATTCCCGCTCGAGACGCCTCGCCGGGTAAAACGTCCGGATGGCGCCTTCCACGCTCTGAAACGCCCAAAGCGAATTACACAGGTACGGACTCACAAAGACTCGTCCTTGTTTGATTCGCTGGATAAGCTCTGCTTTTCGTTCGGGGTAGCGCTCCACAAAGCAGATAGCTTCCTGAGTGACCGCCATGTTGTACCGGTCGCGGTTTTCGGGCTTCTGGCTATCCGTGCGATTCATCTCGTCGAGGTGCGCCCGGACGATGTCGGCGAAACTCTCGCGAGTTTGCTCCTCGGTCAACCCCCACGTGTAGTCCGGACAGTTGTCGTTCGTGATGTAGAGAGTCCACTCCGAAGAATCGTCCGTCGGCTGCGCAGCCGCCAACCGAAATGCCACCGCCACACAGAGCGCCGGTAAGGCTGAGATCCGACTCACGAAGATTCCTTGACGCATGTCCGGACACCTTTATGTTAGACCCGATGCAGGATAGGACGCGGCCTTCCGACAGAGAATTCGTCAGCTCGCTCGTCGTCCGACACCCACCGGAGTGCCTCGTTGGCTAATCAACCAGTACCAGGGCAAAGTAGTCGGCTTTCGAATCGTGGCAGGTAACTACCTCGATGTCGAAGCCGTTGTTATGAACCGTCTGAAAAACGTCTATTCCGGCGGATTCCATCGAGGGGCGCGCCAGCGAGGGATGCTTGCACCCCGCATCCACATCACACTCGCGGCAGAACCTGCACGGACCGGAGCCAAACGATATTGCCTTGTAATAGCCAGCGAGGAAAATCTTTCTCTCCAGCTCCGCGGCAATCCGCGTGAGATTGACGTGCTCGCGTCCGTGCAAGAGAATCGCCCTTTTGAACTCCGCAATGATTTTCGCCGTCTCTTCCGGCGTCGGCGAATATGGCGGGCAGGTCAAGCACGCTCCATACCCATCGCAGCCGTACTGACACTTATACCTCACCCAGTGCGCCGTAACGACGCTCTCTGCGGGAATCACCTTCGCGCCGAGCGCCCCCGCCTTTTTTGCTTTTCGACAAAAGCGTGCTAAGTTCGTAGTCATTCTTCGATTTCAATCTGAACGGCGTTCTTTGTCTTACGGTAGAATATGATTTCGCATTCGATGCTCTCGCTTAGTTCTGGCTTTGTCCTGTAAGTCTCCGGCTTGATTGCAACGGGCGTATCTCCGACAAACCCGTCTATACCCTTGGCTTCCTCGTGAGGCTCGGAAAGCCGATAGGAAGTCCTCCGCAGCGCGGCAACCTTTTTCAATATGGCTTCTTGAAAGCGAAGGCCCACGAATGTCTTGAAGATGACCAAATCCTCGACCCATCGCTGGACGGCCTTTGGGTCAATGCTCTCGAGTGCGGTCTGAAACCTTCCCAGCATGTCCAGGATCTTCGCAGTTGCGGCCTGGATTGCCTCGGGATAGCGTTCCAGGTACCATGCCCGCCACTGCTCAACCGTCCTCCCTTGGAAGTCGTGAATCAGTTCGGTCATCTGTCCAACGACCTTTGGCCGAGTCCCTTGGGCGTACTGGTTCGCCAGGTTCGAGAGAGGAGCAACATACTTGGGAAAAGACGGCGCGGGGGCTTCAAGAAGGTCGCGCATCTCATCGAACCTGAGTTTGATTTTCATCCCCTCTCCGTTGTTTCAGTTGGCCGGTACGTGCTGGTGACAATGCGTTTATCATGTTTCGCCGCCTTGGGCTTGGCTTGCCTGGAAGCGAGCCGACACGTTCGCAGAACGACTGAAGACACCTGTCGCACTTTGATGTAGCTCATGGCCGCAGAGACCTGTTCGTGCCGTTACGCGCACTTAAGCAATGAAGTAATAGGGGCGCTCAAATATCCTTAAGATCTCCTTCGCCTCTTCAATGCTACCCCTCGCTGGCACAGCTCCTTGAGCTACCTCTATGAGCCCAAATTTCAGTTGAAACTTGAGGCAGTCCCTTATCGATAGTCCCCACCGGGAGGCAGCTTCACAGTTCAAGCAATCGCGCGAACATTTTCGAGCCACCTCATAGAGTTCGTCACCGCATTCGTAACACACCCTCTCGAAGGGGACCGCCGGGGTGAGCTTAGCGTGTTCAGGTGACGGCTCTTCCTCCATCAGACAGACCCACCCTTCCCCATTTTCGAGATCGAATACCCTCGCACATCTTTCACAAACCCACTCCAACTCGTCCATTGCTGCGCTCCTTTCTGTTCCAGACACCACGCGAACTTACGCAATCAACTACTATGGCACCCTTGGAAGGCTCTGCTCCGCCCGGCGCTGAAAGGTGATGCCGGGGCGGCCGAGTAGCGACGGTTGGCCGAGCCCCAACTTCTCCTCGATCAGGCTTTTGAGGTCCTCGCTAATCTCATAGCCGATGGAGTTCCGTCCTTCCAATTCAGCCGCCAGAGCGGAGGTGCCGCTGCCGAGGAAAGGATCGAGAACTGTCTCACCGCAGAAACTGTACATCTTGATCAGTCTGCGTGGGACCTCCACCGGGAACATCGCGGCGTGCTTCTCCTGCCGCTCAGGAGCGATTTTCCAGACACCGCGAAACCATTCGCTTCGCTGTTGCGGGGTCAGTTTGCTTTTGTCCCGCTGCTGTCTTGAGGGCTTGGGCCAGTTTCCTTTTTTGCGAAAAAGAATAATGTACTCGTGCTCATACGTGATGTGTCCATCGCGCGGATAGTAGATGGACCCCATCCATTGCCCGCCGCCGGTCGTTTTCGTTGTGGAAATCTTTTCCCAGATGATGTTCCCCATGAAATCGAATCCCAGTTCCCGCGCCATTCGGATAATGTCGGCGGGAATCGGCTGCACTCGATATCGTCCGTGCTCGTTCGCTCGCAGGTATTGGTCGCCGATGTTAATCGCCGCCCGACAGCCCTGGTGAAGGACGCGGTGGCATTCGGAAAGCACTTTCCTGAGATCGCCGAGGTATTCCTCGTAGGACTGGTTGTAGCCGACCTGCCCCGGATGCGAGTAATCCTTGATGCACCAGTATGGCGGGGAGGTTACCACGAGATGCACGGACTCGCTTTGGACCTCAGGCATCTCACGACTGTCGGCGAAGATGATGCGGTGGTTGCTCATTCGGTCTCCCTTGACCCATGCGACGCTCTCGGCTCATACTACATTCACACGGTCCCACAGTCAACGCTCTCATAGTGAGCTGAAACGGGGTGGGACGCCGCGTCGAAAACTGCTGACGGACGCCCCTGTTGGTGGCATAATCAAGCGAGACAAGCAGTGAACCTCACACCCGGAAAGGCAAGAAAATGCCCGTTCTCGTTGTTGGTTCCATTGCCTTCGATACTGTCGAGACGCCCTTTGGGCGCAGGGACGAGATGCTGGGAGGCTCCGCGACGCATTTTTCGTGTGCCGCGAGGTATTTCACGCAGGTGAGGCTGGTGGCGGTGGTCGGCAAAGACTTTCCGCCCGTTGGCATCGAGTTCCTCAAGGACAGAGGCGTTGACGTGGAAGGGCTGCAAGTGCGCGAAGGGAAGACCTTCCGCTGGGAAGCTCGCTATCACGGCGACATGGCCCAGGCGGAGACCCTCGCGACGCACCTCAACGTCTTCAAGGATTTCTCCCCCGTCATCCCCGACTCCTACAAGAACACGCCGTTCGTTTTCCTCGCCAACATTGATCCCGACCTCCAGGCGGATGTCCTCCGTCAGGTCGAAAGCCCGGTCCTCGTCGCCGCCGACACAATGAATCACTGGATCAGGGACAAGGGAGACTCAGTCAGAAAGCTTCTGAGTTCGACGGATGTTGCCATCCTCAATGATGCCGAGGCGCGCATGCTTACCGGAGAGCACAACCTTGTCCTCGCCGCTAAGAAAATTCGGAGCTATGGGACGAACTACATTGTTATCAAGAAGGGCGAGCACGGCGCTTTGTTGTTTTCTGCCGACAGTTGCCTGGCGCTGCCCGGGATGCTATTGGCGGAGGTAGCGGACCCGACCGGGGCGGGGGACACGTTCGCTGGCGGATTCATGGGAAGGCTCGCTCAGCTGGGAGATATCAACGAGTACACTCTCCGCGAAGCGGTGCTCTACGGATGCGCGATGGCGTCGTTCAACGTGGAGGCTTTCGGCGTTGAAGGGACAGCCAATCTGACCCAGGACGACATTGAGACGCGGCTGGAGGAATACAGAAATCTTGTCCGCGTGTGACACATCGCGCGGCAGGGCGCCCGGCACACCGTGCTCTTTATAGCCCCAGCTCCGGTGCAACCGGCTCTCTCGCAGACACAGAAGAAATCTTCCGATGGCACCAAACGAAACCCCGACGAGAAAACAGACCGAAACCCCCGACCTCAGAATCCTCTTCTGGGAAACCACTGCCGTCTGTAATCTGACCTGCCGACACTGCCGCGTCCTGCCAGAGGAAGACGCCAAGCGCGGCGAATTGACCACGGAAGAGGCAATCCGATTCCTCGATGAGCTTTCCGCGGATTTCTCTCCGCTTTTGATCCTGAGCGGAGGCGAACCGCTCTGCCGCCCGGACCTCTTCGAGATTGCGTCGTACGCGACGCAAAAGGGACTCCCGGTCGCGCTGGCGACGAACGGCACTCTCGTGAGTGAGGGTGTTGCCAGGAAGATCAAGAACTCTGGCATCCGAAGGGTGAGCGTAAGCCTCGACGGACCGACCGCGGACCTTCACGACTGTTTTCGCGGCTTGCCCGGAAGTTTCGGTGCCGCCGTTGCCGGACTGAGCCGGATTCAGGCCCAGGGAGTCAGCGCGCAAATTAACACGACGGTCACCCGGCGCAATGTTGACCACCTTCCGAAAATCCTTGACCTCGCTCTCGACGTCGGCGTTGACGCCTTTCACGTCTTCTGCCTTGTCCCCGTCGGCTGCGGGATGGAAATCGCGGACGACGAGCAGCTTTCTCCGGAAAAGTACGAGGAAGTTCTCCGTTGGCTCTTCGAGAAGTCGCTTGAAGTCGGCATCCACCTCAAGGCCACCTGTGCCCCGCATTATTACCGAATCATGCGACAGTCCTCATCGGGCGGCAAACCGGTCCGCCGCGAGAAGAACGGCATGTCCGCCGTGACCAAAGGCTGCCTCGCGGGACAGAGCGTCTGCTTCATTTCCCACACGGGCGAGGTTTTCCCCTGCGGCTATCTTCCGCTTTCGTCCGGCAACATCAAACGCCAATCCTTCTCGGAAATCTGGCGAGCCTCCCTCATTTTCGAAAGCCTCCGCGACCCCTCTCAGCTCAAAGGGAAATGCGGCGTCTGCGAATACCGCCTGGTCTGCCAGGGATGCCGCGCGAGAGCTTACGGCTGCACCGGCGATTTCCTCGCCGAAGAGCCGTACTGCACCTACCAGCCCCGTCCTCGCCGCCAGTAGTCGGGCTTATCCCCCGGCGCCGCCAAAAACCCCCTTCTTTCCCCGAAGCTGGCCAAGAGCAAGCCGCTGGGCACGCAAGGGGTCAGTAGTATGAAGTTGCCCACATCATTGCTTGAGCAAATCGTCAACGCTGATATCGCTTTGCAGATCGCGTCCGGTCCTTATGACGCGCCCCTTCTTATCAATCCACCATGCTTGCGGAATGAAATTCACTTCGTAGGCTTTGAAGGTGTCGCTTTCCCATCCCTCTCCTGTATCAATGGCCACCGGGAAGGAGATTTGTTTCTCCTTGACGAATTCTTCCACAGGCTTGTGATCCGTGGTCCCCGCATGTACGGCAATGACGACCAGACCCTTATCGGCGTATCTCCTGTGGACCTCTTCCAATGCGGGCACGGCTGTCAAGCACGCAGGACAGTCGAGACCCCAGAATTCCAGCAAGACGACCTTGCCTTGAAGCTCGGTTAGTGTCAGCGGCTCACCGTTTAGCCAATTCTGAATGGACAGCTCCGGCGCTTTCTTGCCGACGTACTTCTCCCGGAACGCTTCTTTCTCTCTTTCTGCCCCTCCGGATAGGGCATGAATCAGCGGGTCTTCTTTTGCGACCTCCGCATCTCTTGCGGCTACTTCTACGGCATACCTTCTGGCTTGCTTAACCTGCTCGTTGTACCCCCCGGAGCCCACGGCGCCATAAAGGTAGTGCACAAAAGCCAGCAGCTTTTTGGCTTTGAGAGCTTCCCTTGTCGGCACCAACCTACAAACGTCTTCCTCGCAGACCTCTTCCACTTTCTTAGCCTTCGTTCCCAGTTCCTCGATCGCTTGCGGAAATTGCCTGTTCCTGACGTACTCGCCGATCTTTTCCTCACCGGGCTCCAGTTCATCCAATTCCGGAATGAAAGATACGCCGATTCTTCTGTCCAGGATGAGGGTGCCGTCAGGAATATCTATCGCCCCAGGAGTGAATTCCCAATCGTCAATCTCGGCCTGAGGGTCAAAACTCTCCGCCGTCACCTCGATCCTCAGTTTCCTATCCAGGCTGATCTTGCCTTCCTTTTTCCTGACGATTCGCTCGTGCTCAGCGGTCAGCCTCTCGATGTACCACACGGCGCCGTATCGCTTCCACGCGGCGTCATAGTGGTCGAACCAGTCCTTCAACCCACTCCGCGCTGGCAGGTCCGCCCCGTGGAGTCTGTATCGAAGGACCAGATAGTCCGCCTTGGGATCGACCAGGAAGCTCACACTGCCAGCGTCCTCCCCGAATATCGCTTTTATCGCCATCAGGCCGTTGTCCTGACGGTGCACTGTAAGCTCTTCGAGGTCCTCCTTGTCGCGAACAACTTTCATCATATGGAGGAAAGCTATCCCGGGCCCTATGGGTACGGTTCGTCCGAAACCAGGCTGATTCAAGATCGCCTCGGGATGAAAGTCCTGCCCTGGTGCCCGATGAAACCCCGCATCGCGGCGATTCCCAATGACGACCTTGCTCTCGTACGTCTCGTCCTCGCGCTCTCGGAGAAACGTG
>CAZFAP010000034.1:0-33255 GCA_964516325.1 uncultured Verrucomicrobiota bacterium | reverse complement strand
AAAAAGCAGCATTGCCCGTTTCGCAGACGTGGAACGGTTCGGGGCGGACCTCTGGGGCAAGGCGTGCCAGCAGGGGTACCGACAAGCGTCGCGGAAGGCTTTCCTCAGCGACGGGAGTCATTGGATCCGGAGCATCGCGGAGTTGCACTTCCCGGATGCCGTGCAGACCCTCGACTGGTATCACCTCTCTGAGCACCTCAGCAAGTGCGCCAATGAGGTGTTCGGGGAAGGCGTCGAGCGGAGCCGGCAGTGGGCGGCTCGAATGCGTCAGACCATGAAAGAGGCGAAGGCAGACGAAGGGCTGAACGAAGTCGAGAAATTGCCCGCCCGATCGGAGGACAAACGACAAGCCAAGCACGAGTTGATCACCTACCTGACCAACAACCGGGATCGAGTGGACTACCCGCGGTATCGCAAGCTGGGGTTGCCAATAGGCAGCGGGGAGGTGGAGGCCGACTGTAAGGTTCTGGTGCAAGCCCGCTGCAAACAGTCCGGGATGCGGTGGAGCAAGAGAGGAGCACAGCAGGTCCTGCGCGTGCGATGCGCTCTGAGGGACGCGAGCTTTTCCTCCCTCTGGGATTCCACAAGACAACCCATCACCCTGTGGCACAAACGCCGCCTCAGACAACAGCGAAGGGAGGCGGCTTGAAATGCCACTGAAACGTAGCCGCACCCGTGTCAAAGTTGGCATTGACAGGGACGGTTCAGGCGAATATTCTTTCGGTCAATAATCTCCTTTAGGCGGGGAGATGCGCCAGACGAAATCGCCTGTGAAGGAGCACCAGTTTGCCGATAACCAGGTTCAAAGGAGGAGTCCATCCCCCATATTTCAAAGAGGCAACGCGAGACAGGGAGATAAAAAGGGCCCCCCTTCCGAAGATAGTCCGCATCCCCCTCCAGCAACATATCGGTGCGCCCGCCAAGCCCGTCGTTCAAATCGGGCAGCACGTTAAGACCGGCGAGCTCGTTGCGGAAGCAGGCGGCTATGTCTCGGCGGCGCTTCACGCCAGCGTCTCCGGAAAAGTCACTGCGATTCGCGCCTTCCCTCATCCCTTCGGGAGCAAAATGCCCGCGATAGAGATTGAGTCCGATGGCTGGGACACACCGTACGAACAGTTCCAGCCAATCGCGGATTCTTCGTCCCTCAACTCCGAGCAAATCATCGAGGCGGTTCACCGCGCAGGAATTGTGGGGTTGGGTGGAGCTGCCTTTCCGACGCACGTGAAACTCAAGCCGCCGAAAGGGGTGACGATCCACACGCTGATTGTAAATGGAGCAGAATGCGAGCCGTTCCTCACGTGCGATTTTCGCCTTATGATAGAGAGACCAAGCGAGATTCTCCGGGGCGCTCTGCTCTTGAAAAAGGCCGTTTCGGCGGAACGAGTCATCGTTGGGATCGAAGCGAACAAGGAAGAAGCGATTGACACCTTATCGAGAGCTTCCGCTTCGTTCTCCGACGTATCGGTCGAAACCGTTGAAGCCAAGTATCCGCAAGGAAGCGAGCTACAGTTAATCAAAGCGTTGACCGGCGTCGAGATTCCCAAGAGCAAGCTGCCGTTCGAAGCCGGATTTGTCGTGCAGAACGTCGGGACGTGTTTGGCAGCATTTGAGGGGGTCACGAAAGGCAAGCCCCTATACGAACGGGCCGTGACGGTCGCTGGGAATGGCGTAAGGGAGCCGGGGAATTTCCTGGTGCGGATCGGGATGCTTTTTGAGGAGCTTCTGGCTCAAGCAGGCGGCGTCGCGGACGATGCGGCGAAGGTCATCATGGGAGGACCGATGATGGGGCTGTCTCAGCACACCCTTGAGGCGCCAATCATCAAAGGGACTTCCGGAATTCTCGTGTTTCGGGAACCCGATGCGGAGGTCTCCAATGCGCTGGCTTGCATCCGATGCAGTCGGTGCGAGACGTATTGCCCGGCAGGACTTGCCACTGCAAGAATAGGCCTCGCAGCGGAATTCGAGAAATTCGGCATCGCGGAAGCACTCGCGGTCATGGACTGCATCGAGTGCGGATGCTGCTCATATGTTTGTCCTTCCAAGCGGCCAATGACTCATTACATGAAAGCGGCAAAAGCAGAGATCATGCAGAAGAGGCAAAGGGAGAAGGTCGGCAGTGCAGAATAGGATTCTCGTTGTCTCCTCTTCGCCTCATTTTCGGGCGAAGGGGTCAACGGCAAGGATAATGCTTGATGTGATTATCGCGCTCGTGCCCGCGATGGTGGGCGCGTGGGTCTTCTTCCGCGGGCGTGCGCTAATTGTCATCATCTTCTCGGTGCTGGCTGCGGTAGCTACCGAGCTTCTCATGCTCCGCATTCGAAAAAAGAAGGTCAGCGCTGCGGACATTACCTCTGCCATTGTGACCGGGATTCTTCTCGCTTTCTGTGTGAGTTCGACGCTTCCGTGGTGGGGCGCAGTTCTCGGGTCCGCGTTCGGCATCGCAATAGCAAAGCATTGTTTCGGCGGGCTTGGCTTCAATATCTTCAATCCCGCGTTGGCGGGGCGAATCTTCCTCATGCATGCATACATCGTGCGAATGACGCTTTGGACTCCCACACATTTCGAGCAGAATGAGTTCAAAGGTTCGCGAGTCTCGAATGCCGCCGAGCAGACGCAGAACGTGGATGGGGAGACTTATGCGACCCCGCTCAGCAAAGTGAAAGAAGGGATTCAGCAGAAGCTCTCGGTTCGGGAAATCGAGCGGGGATTGCCGAATTACTGGCGGCTGTTCGTGGGTAATGTCGGCGGTTGCTTAGGGGAGACGTCCGCTCTTCTTCTGATTCTGGGGGCGGCGTACCTTCTCTGGCGGAGGGTGATTAGCCTGCACATTCCGCTGGCATTTCTTGGTTCACTCGCGGCGATGGCGTGGATTTTCGGAGAAATGCCAATGGCGCGGGGGAGACTGTTTCACGGAGACCCTCTCTTCCACGTCCTCGCAGGTGGGGCGGTTCTCGGCGCCTTCTTCATGGCGACGGACATGGTTACCTCTCCGATGACTGCGAAAGGAAAACTGATCTTCGGATTTGGTTGCGGCGTGATAACCGGAATCATCCGCGTGTGGGGAGGTTTTCCGGAGGGAGTGTCGTATTCGATTTTCATTATGAATATGTGTGTTCCTCTGATTGACCGGTTTATCATGCCAAGGCTTTTTGGAGCGGACTTCGGAAAATGAAGCAGCGGGAAGAGACGTTTCAGAGCATGATCGTCGTTCTCGCGGTCATCTGCGCGGCTGCGGGGCTTGCGCTTGGCTCGGCATATCGAGCGACACGCGACCGGATAAGTGCCCAGCAGGAGCAGGAGCGGATGGAGGCGCTGACGGTTGTGCTTCCCGACGCTGACAAGGATGGGTTCCGTGAAGTGAGTGTGCCGAAATCCGCGTCTGGGGAGCTGCCCGCATTTGCGAAGGACGGGAAGTACTACGAGGCGTACGACAAACCGGTCGGTGATCCCTCCGCGAAATTGGTCGGATATGCCCTCGAAGCTGCTGGAAGTGGCTACGGCGGCGCGATTCGTGTCACCGTCGGGGTTGACCCGAAGGCCGAGATCGTTCGCGGAATCAAAATCACGTTTCAGCAAGAGACTCCGGGACTCGGGACAAATTGCGTGGCGGTCAAGACGGAGGACACGTTGTGGGATGTCCTCCTTGGGAAAGCGAAACAAGGCGGCCCATCCGAGCCGTGGTTTCAGGCGCAATTTCGCGGGAAGATCGCCGACAGCTTCGTGAAGGTCAGCAACAAATATGAGAATATTGATGGCTTGACCGGCGCAACCATCACGACCAACGCGGTCGCGGATGCGGTGGTCGAGGCGGTCAAGGAGTTTAGAGGGAAGGTCGTGAAGGCTGAGGCGGGCGGCCAATGAGGCACGAGTGCCCCGGGGTTGCCCCTTTTCGTTCGGTACGGGCCTTGTGGGCGGTTCGTGCTGAGGGACCTATCTGCGATAGGGACGCTTGAGATAATGAGCAAATGGCAGATATTCAAAAGCGGAATTTTCAAGAATAACCCGGTCTTCGTGGTGAATCTCGGGCTCTGCCCGACTCTGGCGACCTCTACGAGCATGAGCGACGGGCTTGGCATGTCTCTGGCGGCGATGTTCGTGCTCCTCGGCTCTAACGTCATCGTCTCGGCGATACGCCGGGTCGTGCCGGATAAAGTACGAATCCCGTGTTTCATCGTCGTGATTGCGACATTCGTTACCATCGTCGAGCTTTTTCTGGGGGCGTACCAACCCGCGCTCTATAGAAGCCTCGGCATCTTCCTGCCGCTGATCGTGGTGAATTGCATTATGCTTTACCGAGCGGAAGTGTACGCCTCCAAGAACGGCGTTCTCGCGTCGCTCCTCGACGGGCTGGGAATGGGCTTAGGCTTCGCCGTGTCCCTACTTCTCCTTGCGTTCATACGAGAAGGGCTTGGAAAGGGAACACTGTTTGGCTACCAGTTGTTTCCGGGTTTTGATCCGGCGGGCATCATGATTCTTCCGCCGGGAGGCTTTCTGACGATCGGTTTGCTGATGGGATTTTTCAGTTGGCGCAAGGCCAAGACCAGAGCAGGGAGAAGTCGGTGAGAAAGATGGATGGGAGAAAGGTCGCTCGATCTCTCGCACATACCAGGGAAGTTACGCAAGAGGATCAGGAAGGGAAGAGATGAATTTCGGTCAAATCTTCGCCATCATCATCGGGATGATTTTTGTCAACAACTTCGTTTTTGCGCGTTTCCTCGGGTTGTGTCCGTATATGGGGGTGAGCAAGGAGACCTCTTCGGCGATTGGGATGGGGATGGCTGTCATTTTCGTGATGACCCTGGCTTCGGTCGCTACATGGCCGCTTTATCGTTACTTCCTAGCGCCCGCGCCGTACGGGCTCGGGCTGGAGAGGGTCTTGAGAACAACCTCCTTCATTCTCGTCATAGCCGCTCTCGTGCAATTCATTGAGATGTTTCTCCGGAAGACAAATCCGGCGTTGTACAAGGCCCTGGGGATTTACCTTCCCATCATCACGACGAACTGCACGATTCTCGGCGTAGCGGTTCTCAACATTGACACGTTCTTCAAGAGCGGGAAGCCGCTCCCTGGCAGTTTTCTGGGCAGCATCATTCAGGGATTCAGCGCGGGGATAGGCTTTACCCTTGCGATGATTTTGATGTCCTCGGTTCGTGAGCGGATGGAAATGGCTGACATCCCCAAGCCGCTTCAGGGACTACCCATCGCGTTCATCACCGCCAGTCTGATGTCTATGGGTTTCCTCGGCTTTTCGGGCTTGATCAAGTGATGGCCGGGCAAGGAAGAGAAGGAGAGAGTTTGCGAGATGTTTGAACTCGTCATCGCCGCTAAGACCGGCATCATTATCCCATCCGTCGTCGGGCTTGCAGTTCTCGGCGCCGTCTTCGGATTCGCTCTCGCCATCGCGTCGAGGAAATTCAGAGTTGAGGTTGACCCCCGCGTCGAGGAGATAACTCAGCTTCTGCCGAGCGCTAATTGCGGCGCCTGCGGGTTCGCTGGCTGCGCTGGATATGCAGAGGCTCTGGTGAAGGGCATCGTGGATCTCGGCTCGTGCCCTCCTTCCTCCAGCGAAATCACAAGCCGAATTGCGCAGATGCTCGGCAAGGAGGCGAAGGCGAAAGAGAAATGGGTCGCCTTCCTCCATTGCGGCGGCGGAAAGGTGTCGAAGAGGAGATTCGTCTATGACGGGATCAGCACCTGCGCCGCGGCGAACCTCGTCGGGGGCGGGAATCTGGGATGCGAATTCGGCTGCACTGCCTTCTACGACTGCGTGCGAGCCTGCCCGTTTGGCGCCATCGAGATTGACGAGATCGGCATGCCCTACGTCAACCCGGAGAAGTGCACGGGCTGCGGCATATGCGTGAAAGTCTGCCCCAGGAATCTCCTTGAACTTGTGCCCGCCAACAAGACCATCTTCGTAGCCTGCTCGAATCCCGAACGAGGCAAATTCGTCCGGCTTGTCTGCGAGGTGGGGTGCATTGGATGTTTCAAGTGCTTCAAGGTCTGCAAGCCGGAAGCCATCGAGATGCGAGAGGGTCTCGCGGTCATCCATCACGAGAAATGCACCCTCTGCGGCGACTGCATCCCTGTCTGCCCCAAAAGCATCATCGTTGACTTCAGCAAAGGACACACGCCGAGAGTTCCTTCCGAGGTGGAAGCCTCGTAGGTTCCATTGGCCGACCAGACGATGGAATCCGCCGCCGAAGAGAAAGGGCTGAAGCGGACATCTGAAACAGGTATGATATTTTGAGAGCAGGCCGGCGTACCGATCGCGCGGCGTCCCAGCAGGAATTGGCAGGCATCGCGCTAATTTCGCTCGTCGAGGAACCATGAATTTCATCAGATTCTTCTTATCGGCAACGTTATTTTGCATGTGCGTTTCGGGGCGGTCTCACCCTGAATCCAAGAAGGACGTCGTCTTCCAGCTTTCGACAATCGGAGCGCTGGCGGAAGGATGCTACGAAGGAGCCATGACGTGCGAGCAGTTGAAGAAGAAGGGTGATTTTGGAATCGGAACCTTCGACGCCCTGGACGGGGAGATGGTTGTTCTCGACGGTGAAATCCATCGGGTACAGGCGGACGGAAAGGCTTACTCCGTCGGCGGCGGTGCGAAAACGCCGTTCGCGGTCGTGACGTTCTTTGAGCCGGATAATGTCGCCTCCCTCGACAGACCCCTGGACTATGAGCGGCTGCGGGCGTACGTGGCCTCCATGCTGCCCACCAGAAACATATTCCACGCTATCAAGATTCACGGGGCGTTCCGCTATGTAAAGACCAGGAGCGTGCCGAGGCAGGATAGGCCCTATCCCCGGCTTTCCGAAGTCGTCAAAAAGCAGCCCACATTCGAGCTTCGCGACGTGAAGGGAACCATGATTGGATTTTGGGTGCCCGCCTACATGGATGGCGTAAACGTTCCCGGTTATCACTTCCATTTTCTCACGTCGGATCGAAAGGCCGGCGGGCACGTCCTGGAGTGCCAGGTGAGCAGCGCGAAAGTGGAGGTGGACTACAGCTCCGAGTTCCACATGCTCCTGCCGAGCAATGCTGATTTCTATAGCCTCAGCCTGGAAAAGCCAAAGCCAGCAGAAATTGATGCGGTCGAAAACTCGGCACAGGACTCCGCCCGCTTCGCGCAGGCGTTTGAGCAGGCTCACGCGTCTTTGGAGCGATGGCACGTCATCCGAGATGAGCATCTTACCGAGGCCATCGCTTCTCTGGACCACGAGGGGGAAGCGATTGCGCCGTATCTTATCCAACTCTGCCGGACGGAGCGTTACCGACCGCGCGGATGGCCTTTCTGGGCTTTAACTTGCGGGACACTTGCCCGCGTTGGCGGGGAGAAAGGAAGAGAAGCCTTGCAGGACCTGTCCTCCGACAAAAAAGCCTCCATTCACGCGAGGGACTGGGCGAAGAAGGCGCTGGAAGGCAAACTGAGCATCGGGGATTAGCGCAACTAATGGCTCCTGTCCGCTGACCTTCTATTCGGCGAGCGTCCTGCGCGACTGACGCGACGCACGTCGCTCTCCCTCGAAATCCCTCTTCGCCACAACGGACGGTTGAGTGCGTCGCACTCGAGACTCCCGTGGTCTCGTTGTCCCCGGCCGTTCAACAAGTAAGCACGCATGGCCCTACGGTCATCTTGGGATCAGGCTCTGGTTTTTCCCTTGACGCTTTGTGCTTCAGAAATGTAATCGTCATGCAATTTGAGAAGCTCCCAAATGGGAAGAACCGACGTGAGCAAGGCAACCGAAAGGTTAATTGACACCGCCGCGGAGCCGGGCGGTTACCGCGATGTTCTGCGCGTTGCCCTTCCGTTGGCCCTGAGCACCAGCTCCTGGGCGCTGCTGCACGTTACGGACAGAGTCTTTCTGAGTTGGTATTCGAAAGAGGCGGTTGCCGCGGCGCTTCCAAGCAGCATGACGAACTTCTCCCTCGTGTCCTTCTTCATGGGCACAGCCAATTACGTCAGCGTGTTCATCGCCCAGTACATCGGCGCGAAGAGACCCCGGCAGGTCGGCCGCATTCTGTGGCAAGGCATCTACTTCTCGATGCTCAGTGGAATCGTCCTTCTCAACGCGATTCCTTTTGCGAAACCATTGTTCCAACTGGTCGGGCATGATCCGGCGATTCAAATCATGGAAGTTCAGTATTTCCGAATCCTGTGTTACGGTTCGGGGATAACCATTCTCAATAGCACGCTTTCCTGTTTTTTCATCGGGCGGGGGAAAACCCTCGTCGTGGCATTCGTGAATCTTGCCACCGCGCTGAGCAACGTCGTCCTCGATTACGCGTGGATATTTGGGCACTGGGGGTTCCCTCGTGGGGGCATTCGCGGCGCGGGCTACGCCACCGTCGCAGCGACGGTCTTGCAGTTCGCTCTGTACATTTCGGTCCTTATCCTCCGGGCCAACAGACGGAACTACGCCACCGTCAGCGGCTGGAGGCCCAATTCGTCATTGTTTCGTAGGCTTCTGCGGTTTGGCCTGCCAAGCGGCGTCGGGTTCATGCTTGAGATGATCGGCTTTTCGATCTTCATCCTCTTGGTCGGGAAACTGAGCAGCGAGGACCTCGCCGCCAGCAACATCACCTTCAGCGTCAACTCCATCGCCTTCACTCCGATGTTGGGTTTTGCGTTCGCCGTTTCGACGCTGGTTGGGCAGTATCTGGGGGCGAACCGCCCGGACCTCGCCGAGCGGAGCGCGAACTCTGCCTTCAAATTGACCTGCATATATACGGGAACCTTCTGCCTGCTCTACCTCTTTGCTCCCGGTCTTTTCGTGGGACTCTACGGCTCGAGAGAAAACCCACAGGAGTTCGAAGCAATCCGAAGGACGGTCAGAATCCTGCTGCGGTTCGTGGCCGCGTATTCGATTTTTGACATGCTGAACATCGTGTATGCTCAGGCGATCAAAGGGGCGGGCGACACGAGATTCGTCATGTGGGTCTCGGTAGGTCTCTCGTGGTTGATTCTCGCTCTCCCAACGTACCTGACCTGCATGGTTTTCAAAGGAAGCGTCTATATGGCGTGGGGCTTCATGACGGCGTACATCGTCGTTCTTGGAATCACGTTCTACCTGAGATTCCGGAGAGGGAAATGGAAGACAATGCGAGTGATTGAAGCGGTGCCCGGCCCACCAACAACCCTCCCCGAGGTGCCGACGATCGAGTTGGGCTTCCGCCGGACGAAGGAAAGAAGAGGTTTGCTTGTCTCTGGCGATAATAACGACCCTGTTCTCAGAGAGGACACCACGGAGCACAGCGGGGGCGAGCGCGATTGACCAACCTGACACCGGCGACGCTGGTTTGATTTGCATACGCGTCCGGATTATGGTTTGGGGCTGCAACTCAGGGGCGATTGTGGAGAACCGAGCAGCCAGCTCTTCGAAAGGAGGTCAGGGATGAGCAGAGGCGAATGGAATTGGCGACGGTTGTTGGCGGTAGCCTGTTTCGCCGCGGGTGCGATGATGGCTTTCGGTTCGATGGCAGACATCAGGGACCATGAGAGCCCCGCAACCTCGGAAACCGATTTTTCCTGGATAAATCAGGTTGAGGGTCCGCGTCCCGAGTTCGTCTGGGAAAATCGGGAGGATGTGTTCTACCACGACCTCTCCTTTCCCGACGGAAAGATTACCACTGCGCCAGAGTTCGTCGCCTTCATGGGGCGTGCATGGGTTTTCAATCGCGCCATGGAATGGCGCCGGGAAGATGGCTGCATCCTCTGCTACTCGGTGGGAGGGGATTTGCCTCTGACAGGCGCCAACGCAGTATCCGCATGGCACTCCGATCCAACGAACCTGATTGAACAAGCCGGAGAGTTCACGCGGTTTGAAAAGCGGTCCACGGTGCGCCGGCGCGACTGCATTGTCCTTCCCGCATTTCAATTTCACGTTGGGCAGCATCCCAAGCTCGAGTTGACTGTTTCCGACGCGACGGGCGAGTGGCAGTTCGTGGTCGCCATTAAAGGGCGAGCCGGCGCTCCTCTGGTCTCGAGCAGATGGCAAAGAGGTGAAGGGAATTTCACGTTCGACCTGGCAGAGGCGCTAAGGACGCGCGGGTACGAGCTGAACTACCCCGAGGTGCATTTCGTGCTCGGGGTTTGGGCGAAAGACGCCGAGTCTCCGTCGTCGGTCAGGTTTCGCGTGCGGCTGCTCGGGCAACCTGCACTGGTCGCCTGCTTGCCGGTGATTCGCACAGCGACCAGGGCTTCCAGTGCGGGCGTGCCCATCGTCGCGGCGGCGCTCGACAAGAAAGGGCAACGGCTCAAGGCGGATAGAGTCAAAGTGTTCGCGCTTGTGGACGGTCGCAGAATCCCGCTGGGGGAGCAGAATGGGCTGTGGAAAGCATCGCTCCGGGGACTTCCGACGGGGAACCACAAGATTGAGCTTGCTGCGGAAGGAGCGATCGAGAAGACGGCAATAGCTCACGTCCGCGTCACCGATGGGAGATTTTGGAGATACGACCGAGACCATTTGTCGCTTACCCGCGACGGAAAACTGACTGGACCGCGGAGCGGCTCCTATCAAGGTATCTTCTTTTTCAAGGACGCCGGATTGCCCGACGAGAAGCTTGTCAATGGGCAGAAGGAATGGGATTCCTGGGACCGTTCCAAGGCGCCGGGGGAGCGAATGCACTATTGGGAAGGGCTGACGGAAAAGGAACTCGATGGCCGCTTTGCTTATCTCGCGAAAAGCGGTTTTGACCATCTCCATGTTGCACAACACTGGGGCGTCTGGGAGCGTCTCGATGCTGGCGGTCGAATCGCGCCTCACGCGGCAGAGCAGCTTGCCCTGTACCTGCGTGTCGCTGACCGGCACGGGCTGTCCCTGATGCAGGCCCTGACTCACTACGAATATTGCACTCAATCGCGCGGATGGCATGGCACGGTCCCTTACACTCGGTATCTGGGCGCTGGCTTCGAGGACAAGGACTGGTATGAACCCGGTCGGAACAATCGCTTTGAGGAGATGTTTCACCAATACCTGCTTGATTTCGTGACCCTGTTTGGTGAGGAGACCGCTCTATTTGCCATGACCGCCTCCGGAGAGGGGGACGCTTATAACGGTCTTCCAAGGTCCGACGATGTCTTTCGGTTCATTCGAGAACACGACAAGAACCATTTGTTCCTGGCCGAACCTGTTCACCTTCTCCGCAAGTTGCCCGACGAGTACGTCCAGGATTGGGAGCAAGACATGCTCAGCGGCCGCACCTACTGGATAGGCAAGGAATTGCTCCCCGAATTCGACCTCGGGGTGGAGTTCAAGCTTTATCAGCTCGGCGGTCTTTACATGGCGGAGGGGAGCTGGGCAGCCTCTAATCTCTACGCGCGCTTCCACCACGAGGTATTGGGCGAGAGCGGCTGGGTGTCCGGGTCCTGGGTTGGGACAGACTTCTATCGGACGCGCCTGCGGGACTCTCTTTACCTGGGTCTGGTCCATCGTCTCCCGCTGATGATGACGTGGGACGAGCAGGTGTCGGAGGATGAGCATCGAATCGTCGCGGAGATTCGAGAGAAGGTTGACTGGGGGCAGAGATTCATGCGGCCGAAGGTCGCCATTCGCGTGGACAACTCGAGTGTCATCAAGGAAGGGCGGGCAAAATTAGCCGAATATGAAAAGGCATTCGCGGCGCTGCCTTTGGCCTACTTCTTGATTCGCGCGGATGCCGCGGTTCCCGACGGTGTGACGGCAGTCATTGACGCCCGGGAGCCGTTTCAGAAACCAGCGTTCCACTCGAAGGGCGGAGCACTGCCCGATGAATTGAGAGAGTCCATGCCGCTGCTCATATCGAATGGATATTGTTCAGACTACTCATGGTCAGGGGACCGCAGGACGCTGTTAGCCTATGTGTACAACGTTACCAATCACGAGGAGGTGTCCTTTCCCCTTGGGGGCAGGTTCCACCGCGTACCGAAACCGGCGGACTTGCAGATCCATCTCCAAAACCAGCCGAACACAAAGCTCAAATACGCCCTCTATGATTTGTGCGAGAAGCGCGTCATTCAGGAAGGTCTCGTCGAGGGGGAATTGGACTTGAAGGTAGGCAAGACCGACAAGGACTATTTCGTTCTTGTCACGCCGCCACGGGTAGGGCTCCATTTCAGCGGGTGGATGGATGAATCCAATGCTCGAGAAGCCCTCGCTGGAGGCGGCGCTTTAGCAGTGGGCGGCTCTTCATGGGCCACTCGGTGAAGCTGGCGGCTAAAGGGGCGCCGGCTTATGGTCATAAACCAATTAGCTGGACAAGGGGGTATGGTCTGAACCCATTAGACGCTTCCTAAGACGCGTCCGGCTTTCAGATCGCCAGGCGGCACAGCTCCCTGAGATTGTTGGCGACCATCAGCACCCTTCCTTCCTCTCGCCAAGACGCTGAAGAACGCAGAACCTGGAGGCCCCTGTATCTGCAGACCGAGAACACGCGGGCACGGGGTCCTCGGCACCTCCTCCGGGAACCTAATCCTGGTGTCAGGGAACCTTAGCGCCTGTCTCAAACCCTCGAAGCCAACGGCCGTCATCTTAATGCTCGTCCAGCGCGCCGACCGGAGAAGATCATCCTCGCTATGCGCGTCGTTCGTGAGCAGCACCGCTATACCCGACCTCGCGGGGCCTGCCTCCCCAACCACGCGGTAGTGAACCTTATCTTCGCACCTTGCGACCTCGATCCCATCCAGGCCGGCGGTGAGCAGCCATTCCTTG
Source organism: uncultured Verrucomicrobiota bacterium (assembly GCA_964516325.1). GTDB lineage: Bacteria > Auribacterota > JABMQX01 > JABMQX01 > JABMQX01 > CAZFAP01. Next base: position 20,566 of record CAZFAP010000034.1, on the reverse strand, counting down.
AACCGCTGTGAGATGGCCTTCTGCCTTTCGTCGGGGACCCGACCATCGGCGTCGCACAGCACTACGGCACTCTCCGCTGTTTGCCTAAAAACGAACCGCACGCCCTGCGGCGAATCAACGTGAGCCGCCAGGCAAAGGCCCCCGCACTTGTGCACGCCGTCTACGAACTGCGCGATATCGACCCCAGTGATTTCCTCCTTACCGCGCGCTTCCCGCTCACTCGCGAACCCCGGCGGCATAACCTGCCATATCTGCTCTACCTCGTAGTTCTCCTGGAATATCGCAAGGAGGTGTAGCCTGTGGTCCCCCAGCGGAGGCGGAGGACAGAGCGCGACCTCCACCCCCGGCAGGACCCGAGGGCGCCACATTTTGCGCGAAAGGCTGCACGCCCTACTGCACTTGAAGTGGTCCGTCAACGCAATCAGGTCAAGGCCACTCTCGCGCAGAGCACCGAGGAACGCGTCCTCCTCCCCGGTCGCATCACCACGTTTTCCTCGCCAGTCAAAGCTCGCCAGCGAATGCGCATGGAGCACGACCCTGCGGAACAGAGCCGTGCGCTGGCGCAACACTTGCGGGCGCGAACCCAACTCATCAAACCCTGCCATGGCTGTACTCCTCCATCAGTCACCCACCTTGCTAAGAGCTCAGACTCAGCCACCGGCCGCCCCGCACCCCCTCAATCCAGGGCCAGCGCGAGCGCGACCGCCCCGCGGAGGCCGATGTCCTTCAGTTTGGTGACGAGGAATTGCGTGAAAGCCTCGATGTCCGCCTCCCTGTTGGTATATCGCCCGGGACACGACCTCAGCTTGTTGACAGCCGCCTCCACCGTTAGAGCGCTGTCCCTCTCCGCGACGCTGCCGAAAACCTCCACGTACGGCAAAAGCGGATAACTCTGGACCACGTGGGCGAAAGCGCAGGCAAGGTAGGTCGAAGTATCCTCGACGATTTTTCTCGCCACGGGGTCAATTTCCCCTCCTGCCTCCCTTTGCCGCTTGTACACCGCGTACACATCTTCCGCCCTGACCAGCTCGACGTATTCCAAAGGATCGAGCCTATCAATCTGCGCCTGTTCTTCCGGCTTTTTGCCTTCCTTCAGCCTTGCAACAGCCCGCCGAACAATCGGGTGTTCCTTTATGCTTTGCGGGTCGGCGTTTCGACATCCCTCCATCAAAAGTCGGATAGCTCTGTTTCGGATGCCCGTTCCCGAAATGTACGCCTCGATGCATCCCTTCTTCCCGCAGCCGCATTCCGGCAACTGGTCGTAAGGCTCAACGTTGAGCACGTTATGTCCCCATTCCAACGATCTCCCTTCCCCATCCTCAAACATCCGCCCGTCAACCATGATCTGAAGATTCGTCCCGGCGCCTATGGTCATGGCGGCATGGTACCGCGAATTCGGGAATTTGAGACCGTGTCCCCGGCTCCTCGCCGCATAAACCACCACCGCAACATCGTTCCTGATTCGCACCGGCTTGGCGTACCTTTCGACAATCTTTCCGGGAAACGTCAATGGCGTGAAAGGGCAGTTTGCCGGATGCTTGATGCGGCCCCTTTTCTCGTCAGGCTGACCGGCGGCGCCGATCCCAACGCATTCAATCTCAGACATGCTTCGTCCCGCATCTCGGACGCTGCCCTCGATCATCCTGAGAATCTGACGCGTAACGCTTTCATCCTTTCCTTTGATTGTCTGCCTATACGCCGTGGAGAAATCAACTTTCTCGCTTTTAATTCCACATAGACTCCCCTTGTCGTCCCCAACGCAAACCCTGACCTTGTCGCCTCCCATGTCAATCCCGATAACGTATCTGGCCATGAATCCTCCTTGCGCTGCCGGAACAAAAATAAACCGATGCGGATAGTTCTCTTGACAGGATTGGTGCTCTCGTCACCCGAGACCTGAGACCCGGTCGAGGGACGGCTTCGCCGCATCACCACATCACCTCGCCACCGGTGACGCCCAGAGCCTGACCGGTTATGTAGCTTGCCCTGTCGCTCGCGAGAAAGACAACCATGCTCGCCACATCGTCGTAGGCGCATCCTCTGCCAAGAGGAACTTGCGACTCGTATTTTTTTCTCACTTCCTCGACGGTGATCCCCCATTTCTTCGCATATTGTTCGTAAAGGCTGTCCACCCAGAGCGGCGAATCGAGCAGATTACCGGGGCAGATGGCGTTGACGCGGATTCCGTGCGGAGCGAGTTCCAGCGCGAGGCTCTGCGTCAATCCGATGCCCCCGAACTTGGACGCGGCGTAGGCGCTGTTCTTGAAGCTGCCGACCTTTCCCGACTTGGAGTTAATCTGAATGATGTTGCCTCTTCTCTGTTCGATCATGTACTTTGCGACATGCTTGGCGCAGAGGAAATATCCGACGAGATTGACCTCGATGACCTTCCTCCAGGCGGCGGCGTCGAAGGTTGGTGTGTCACCCGCAATGAGAATCCCTGCGTTGCTCACCAAGAGGTCTATCCTGCCAAAGGTGTTGAAGGTGGTCTGCATCAAATGCTCAACCGCAACTTCATCGGTAACGTCCACCTGAGCAATGTGAATGCAATCCTGAAACGCCAGGTCGTATTTCTCAAGAACGAGCGCCAGCCGATTGAAGTTCACGTCGGCGAATACGACTTTCGCTCCCTCCTTGAGCAGGCGGTACGCGATGGCTTCGCCCAGCCCTTGCGCTGCTCCCGTGACGATCGCAATCTGCCCTTTAAGTTCCATGGTTCTTTCCAAAGACAACCACGCTTTTCAAGCCTTCGCCCTTTTTCGTGGTGATGATTCCCTCGACGATTCTCTCTAATGGGAAGCGGTGGGTGATGACTTTCGCGGCGTCAATCTTGCCGCTGTGGATTAACTCAAGAGCCTTGACGAACTGCCGCCTATGAGACGCAAATGCACCAAAAACGGAGATTTCGCGGTAATGAACAAGGTTCGCGTCGAGCGTGATGGTTGGCTTGTCCTTGGGAAGACCCGCGAAGAAGCTCACGCGCCCCATTTTCGCCGCCATGCGAATCGCGTCCATCTGTGCCTGATGCGAGCCGCAAGCCACAATGACCACTTCCGCACCAAGTCCTCCTGTTGCTTGCAGGACTCTCTCGACGGAGGAACCATCGCGTCCATCAATAATCAAGTCCGGCTCAAACCGCTCCGCCATTTTCAGCCGTTTCTCGTCAACATCAATGATGATTGTCTTGCCAGCTTCCTCCGCTTTCGCGAGCATCAGGTGCATGCAGCCGATGGGCCCCGCGCCGATAACAACCACCGTATCCCCCGGTTCAATGTGGACATACTCCTGACCGTTGATACAGCACGAGAGCGGCTCCACCATCGCCGCTTCGTCGTAGGGCATCCCTTCCGGCAGTTTGATCACCGCGCCCTGCCGAACCGCCTCGGCTGGAACAATCATGTACTCGGCAAAACCGCCCGGATAGTAGTACCCGATCGCCTTCGAGTCCGGGCACATGTTCGTGAGACCTCTCTCGCAATAGTCGCAGTGCCCGCACCCGATACTCGTAACCACCGTAGCCGGCTCACCGAGCGAGTAGCCGTCCACACCGCCTCCGATCTCCTCAATCTCCCCGACGATCTCGTGCCCGATGATGGCTGGCGGGACGACGTTCTTCTGCCCGTGGAAGTAGATGCGCCCGTCCGTCCCACAAATCGCGCACGCTTTCACCGCGAGAAGAATTTCTCCCTCGCGACATTCCGGCTTCGGGACCTCCCTCACTTCCATCTTTTCCGGCCCCAAGAACACCGCCGCCTTCATCATTTCACTCATTCCCGACATGCTCCGTTACGTCCCTTTCGCTTTTGTGAGGATAAATGCATGCAGGTCATATTTGCTTGAGGAGCGGATACAGCTTTCGATATTTCTCGAACTTCTCGTCGTATTTCTCGACTTTTTCCGTGTTGGGGAAGAAGCGTTTCTTCTCCTTCACAAGGAGGCTGACCGCCTCTCGAATGTCTTTGTATTCACCGACCGCCACGCCAGCGAGCATCGCCATTCCTAACGATGCGGCCTCGCTCACGTCGAGGGCCAGGACTTCCCGGTCGAAAACATCTGCCTTCAGTTGCAGCCATTTCTCCGATTTCGCTCCGCCGCCAATTGCCCTCAGCTCTTTAACGTCCATCCCTGCTTCCTTCATCAAATGAAGGTTCAGCTTGATCTCCATCGTTACGCCTTCGAGGATAGCTTTGATGACCTCCTCTCTCTTCGTAGCGAGGTCTAAGCCGATGATTGCGCTCGTCGGATTCGGATCGAGATACGGAGTGCCGGTCGAGCCGAAATGGGGCAGCAGCAATATCCGCGTCGGCTCCTCCGGGATATTGGCAAGGATGACCTCGTAGGGATCAACGCCACGCCGTTTCGCCTTTGCCACATCCTGTTGACCGAAGGTGTCCCGGAACCAACGAAGAAGACATCCCCCCGTGAAATTGTAGGCGAGGCAGACGTACATTCCGTCAACCGTGTGCGGATAGGAGCAGAAATTGTTCTCCACCATCTTCTCGTTGACGATATGCTCGGTAAACGCCGCAGTAACGCATTCAACCGTGCCCGTGGCGTCCATCGCCAGATTCGGCGCAATGACGCCTGAGCCGAGGGCGCCCGCTGGCTGGTCGTGTCCCCCAGCAACGGCCAATGTCCCCTCCGGCAGGCCCAATTCCTCCGCCACTTTCTTTCCGATCCTGCCAACTTCTGTTCCGCTCGGCAGCACCCGCGCGAGCCGCTCCTTATCGAAATCTATCTCGGCGAGGATTTCGTCGGACCAGTCCTTCTTCTCGATGTCGAGCATCATGCTACGGCCCGCGAGGGAAAGGTCGGTCGCCGGATCAAGCCCCAGTCTGAAATAAGCGAAATCCTCGAAGAAGAGAAACTTCCAGGCTTTGGCATATACCTCCGGTTTGTTTTCCTTCAGCCACAGCAGCTTCGGCGGTGTCGTAATGTGCCCCGGCGGAATACCAGTGATCCGAAGAACCCCCTCGCGCCCGAATTTCTCCACCCACCTCTTCTCCAGGCCTGCGGTCCGCGAATCGAACGTCGTAATCGCGTTATCCAGAACGCGTCCGTCTTTCGTTACGGGCGTAACCGCCTCCCCTTGCGAGCAAACCGCCAGAGCCTTGACAGGGTCCCTCTTCGTTTTGGCGGTAACTTCCTTAATTGCCGACGCGACCTTCTCCCAAACCTCATTGGAATCCAGCTCCATCCACCCCAGGTTCCGGTGGATCAGCGGATACTCCCGATAGGCGGACGCGATGATTTTTCCTTCCGCCCTGAATGCGATGACCTTGCAGCCTGTGGTCCCGATGTCAATGCTCATCAAACTCATCTTTTGCCCTCTTCGTCCTTCTTTTGAGACCGGATTCTCAAGTCTGCACCCAAGAGGAGGTTACAGAAACGCGGTGCGGCTGTTTGAGTCCTCAACCAAACGACCGTCCTTCAACCGCACAATTCGCCGACAATGCTCTGCGACGGCTTTTTCATGCGTAACAATCACAACGGTCGTTCCTCTCCGGTTCAGCTCCTTAAAAATCTCCATGATGCCGCGTCCCGATTCCGAATCGAGGTTGCCGGTTGGCTCGTCGGCGAGAATCAGGTGCGGTTCCTTGACGATCGCCCGCGCGATAGCCACCCGCTGCTGCTCGCCGCCGGACATCTCCCCCGGCCTGTGCCACAGGCGGTCTTTCAGGCCTACGCTTTCAAGCGCCGCCATCGCCCTTTCCTTCTTGTTGTTCGTGGCAGAATACATCAACGGAAGCATGACATTGCGCGTGGCGCTCTCGTTCCAGAGCAGGTTGAACGCCTGGAACACAAATCCAATCTCCTTGTTTCTCACCCGCGTCAGCTCGCCATCGGTGAGCTTCGAGACGTCTCGCTCCCGAAAGAGGTATGCTCCCGCGGAGGGCCTGTCGAGGCATCCCATGACGTGCAGAAGCGTGGACTTGCCCGACCCCGATGGCCCCATCACCGCGACAAACTCCCCCTCTTTGATTTTCAGGCTGACATCGTGCAGGGCCTGAATCTCGACTTCGCCCATTACGTAAGTTTTGGAAACGTGCGAAAGTTCAACCATGAGCCATGCGTCCATAGAGACAAGGCGCCAGCAATCCTGCGCCAAGTGCAGGGATACTATAGCGTTCCGTCCAGATGGGTGTCAACGATCTGAAGCCGGCCGAGCTTGAAAGCCGCATGCTGAACAGCTTACACTTCGGGAAGTCGAACAACTGGCGGTCCCCGATGGGTCAATAACGCCTCCGGTCCCGCGTGAATCCGGTTCACCATGTGATTACAGAGGGCAGACCGATGAAAAAACCGCGCTCTTTCGTGCGCCTCGCCACGCTGCTATCCATCGCCAGCGCGGCGGCTCTCGCCGCTGCCTCAGAGACCTCTCACCTTGTCCTTCTGGTGTCGCTCAGGGGTGAAATTGTGGACGCAGAAACAGGGAACATCGTCGCTGCTCGCGTGTACCTATCCGAGGGCGGTGTGCCCTGGTTCGATCCGCGTGGCGCTGTCTTCAAACGCCAACGAGACAATGAGCAGAACTTCTCCTGCGACGGCAAGTTCGAGGTTCGGCTTTCCCATGGGGAGGCAAGCATTCGGATCGAACGCGGGCTGGAATATGAACCTCTGGTCAGGACCGTAACAATCTCACACGCGAGGGATAATCAGGAGAAATTCGTCCTCAATCGCTGGGTGAACATGGCAAAGGAAGGCTGGTATTCGGGCGACCTCCATGGGCATCGCGCACTCGAAGACATGAGGACGCTCATGCTCGCCGAAGACGTTAACGTCGCTTCCGTAATCACGCGGCACAACCAATCCGATTATTGGAAGGACAGACCGATTCCTGAGCGCCACCTCCTCACTGTGGACAAGACCCACGTCATCAGCCAATTCGACGAGGAAGTCGAATATCTTGGCAAAAACACCCTCGGCGCCCTCGTCTTTGTCGGAATGAAAAAAACCATACTCATCAGCGACAGTAATGCCGCCTACCCCACCCTTGCTCAATATGCCGACAAATGCCATGACGCAGGCGGCTTCGTGGACGCCGAAAAGCCGATCTGGCTCGGCGTCGCGGTTTCTGCCGCTCTCGGTCAGATTGATTCCATCGGCATCGTCAACAACCATTTCCATCCCCGGAGCGTTCTTCCCTGCGTCGGGAGGTGGGGAGAACTCGTGCCGGAAGAGGGATTCGAGGGAAACGAAGGTCTGGCGCTTTGGTGCATGGAGCTCTATTACCGGCTTCTGAACTGCGGATTCCGAATTCCTGTTTCGGCGGGAACTGCCAGCGGCATCATGCCCAGCCCTGTCGGCTACAGCCGCGTTTACGTGAGAGTCCCCGGCGAATTCTCCTACGAGAACTGGGTGAAAGGCCTGAAAGCAGGGAGGAGCTTCGCGACAAACGGCCCCATCCTTTTCCTGAAAGTGAACGGGCACGAACCGGGAGACGTGGTCAGCTTGGACGAAGGCGGAGGCTCACTCACCATCGAAGCGGAGGCAAGAGCGATTTCTCCGTTGGCACGCCTCGAAGTGGTGGTCGCTCGAAAAGTGGCAGCTCGTGTTGACGCTCCACTGAACACAAGCGTGCTCAAAGTGACGACGAATCTCTCTGTTTCAGAGAGCGCCTGGGTCGTGGCGAGAGCCTTTGAGAAAAACGAGGAAACGACGAGGTTCGCACACACCAGCCCCGTTTACGTCGAAGTCCAGGGCAAACCTCTTCTCTTATCGTCCGCCGCGGCGTATTACAGAGCCGTAGTTGACAGGATCATCGAGTTCACGACTGTTTCAAAGCTCTTCAAGACTGAACAGGACCGCCAGACCGCGCTGTCTATCTATCGAAAGGCGAGAGAGACCTACGCCAGCATCGAGCAGCGCGCCGCAGCCGCAGGAAGATAGCCAGCGCACAAACCTGACCCGGCGACTGCCGACCAGAATTCAAAGGAGAACTATGTAATGAGCAACGAGAGGAGCGTTCCGATCTTCATATTCATGGCATCCCTGTTGGCTGCGGGTCCTGGGGTAAGTCAGCTATGGGGAGTCTCCAATGCGCCCGTAAAGGGTGTGCCACTGGCCAGGAAATCCGCCGATGTGTCGAACACTGTGCCGCGCTCGGCTGAAGGCGCCGAGCTCGCAAGCGAAGTTTATAACCGCCTTGCGAAATCGTACTTCAATTTGTTCTCGACCGACGTGATGGGCTTTGATGCGACCTTCTCCATGGAAAAGGATGGAAAGCGGCTCGGCACAATGCACGCAACCTGGAATCGCGGCGACAAGAAAGTCTCCGCGAAGCTGCAAGGCTCAACAGAGCAGAGCATCAAGGAAGCAGCGGAATCGCTGGTGGGCGACCACGTCCTGTCTCTGTTGATGTGGGGGCCGTTCAAGGCAGCCTTAAGCGCTGGTTCCGGAGTGTACGCGGCGAGGTCGGGCGCCCAATACGTCATTGACGCTTCTGAAAAGTCCACCAGGAACCGTCCGGACCTGCGGTCCCACAGTCTCTCCGTTTCGACCGACCTTCGGCGGTTGCGAAATGTCCTGAGAGAGAAGAGTGGGAAAGTCCTCGACATGGTTTATCAGGGTGAAGCAGCCGACGGGAAGTATTTTGTCAGTTCCACCGTGACCACCGGCAATGTCCCCGGTGAGACGCCCTGGACGGTCGAGGTCATGTGGACTTACACACATAAGGAAGGCACGGTCTTCGTCAAGAAGGCGGTGATCAAAAGGACGAGAGGCAGCGACAAGAACCTCTGGGCAGCGGTTCTTCAAACTGTCAGCTTCCGAAGAGGCGAGGCGGGGATCAAAAAAGGGAAGAACGCAACCGGGGAAGCCGGAGAAACGACGAAGGACGTGCAGGAAGACATCACGGAAGACCTTCGCGGAAGATTCTGGGAGGGCATCTGACCAGCGACTGCCCGAAAGATGTGAGAATGAGAAATCACGTGCCGAACCAACGCCCGCTGACTTTCGTGCAAGTTTGACGGAATCGGGAGGTGCTTGCCAACGGGGATTCCTGTTATAATGGTGGCGATATTTGGGCCGATGCTGGAGGAGCCTGTGAAGGTAGTCAGAAACGTGTCCTTTCGAAAATGTGCCTTCCGCTCGAGCTTATCCCTTTGTTCCCCGCAATTCCCGTCCTCCAGAGGGGAAAACGGCAACCCGCCTGACGGTTCGGGCTGGCGCGCGTCGCATGACCTGCCGTCGCCGATGAGAACACGTTTTGGCGCCTTCGTGAACTCCGTTGAAGGTTCTTTCTGGCTTTTCTCGAGTCTGTGCGATGAAGCAAGGCGTCAACCTCTGCAAGCTACGCTTCCCCGCGAAAGGCGTGGGATATTCGACCGGCAAACAAACAGTCTCATTGTGGAAAGGAGTGCAACATGAGAAAAGAGGCAGTCAAAGTTGTGGGTGTGTTCCTGTCGCTCATCCTGGCGGCGTGGGTGGGGTTGAGCCATGCGGCCGAGGAGGGTGAAGACGCGAGTGATTGGGACGCTTTGTCCACGGAATTGCTCTCCAAGGTGACGGACGCCAACCTGGACACGTCAGCCGTTCTTCGGGTCATCCGAGCCGCGACCTGCACAATTGACCTGACGGTCTCCACGCCGGGGGCTTTCCCCTGGAGCGCCAAGATGAGCTACTCGTGGGAGGACTCGGACGACGACGGCATCCTCATGGATGCGGAGGTGGAAATTGAGACAGTGTCCGTCTCCGACCCGAACATGAGATTCATGATGACCGGGATTCATCAGTCGCTCAGGAGACTCGCGACTCTCACTGTTCGCAGCCTGCAAACGGAGTACTCCGCTAAGGCGCAAAAGGTCAGCGGCGGATACCAGATGACATTGAAGCCAAAGGCAGGGGATGAGGGTTCGCTTCAGTTGACGATCTCCAATGATTTTCGGGTTACAAGACTCCGGGTCAAGACGGCAGACGGAACCGAGAGTGTAACGACATACACGCACCAAAAATCAAAGGACAAATGGCTTGTCAAGACCGCGGTTGTGAACAACACGGTGCCGGGAGGAACGTACTCGACTCAGGAGCAGTGGACGATCGGCCATCAATGGGTCGGCGGCGTCCCCTTGCTCAGCAACGTTACCATCGTCAACACCGTGGCGACCTTCATGGGGAGCGTCCAGACGCAACAGGACTATACGCTGCGTAACTGGAAGGTCACCAGGCGGGCTAAACCCCTGGAGACAACGGTTGTTGCCGGTGCGGAAAAGGAGGAGGCCGCCGCGGCCGGCGATACAGTCAAGATCGAGAAGACGGAGGAAGCAAAACAACTCGCCGACGAGGTGATTGCCAAGGTGGAGGAGGCTTATTTCAGTCTTCCCTCGGCGGATGTGGCGAGCTTCGATGCCACGTATGCCGTCGAGAAGGACGGAGAGGCTGTCGGCACGTTGAACGCGACATGGAACCGCGAGGCGGGGGAGGTCTCGGCGAGCCTGGAAGGAGATGCTGAGGACGAGGTGAAACAGGCAGCCCAGGAGTGGAGCGTCCCGGGACTGTCGGTTTTAGTCTCGGCTCCTCTCGACACTTCCGGCGCGGAAGGCGCCTCGGCGTATGGTGTGAAGTCCGGGAACCAGTACATCCTGGATTTCACAGAGCCGGCGGTGAAAGAGAACCCGCAGCTGAAGAGCTCCATTGCCTTCGTGTCCACCAACTTGCGAGAGATGCGCGTGATCGGGTTTATGAAGAACGGAGCGGTGGTCGAGATGAGCTTCCGGGGCGAACCCGTCCAGGACAAGCACTTCTTCAGCGGCGGCACGATTGCGGCTCAGGTAAAGGGGAAGACGGTTCAGAAGGATGAGTTCACGTATAAGTACACTCGCCGAGAGGGGACGCCGTTCGTGAATCGGCTCGCCGTAAAGCGAACCGCCGGTAAGCAGTGCGGAGATTGGACGGCAGTGCTCAAGACTGTGACCTTCGGGAAGGGCGAGCCGGAGGAGGAGAAGGAGGAAAGGCAAGAAGCCATAGAGGGATTGGAAGAAGCCACAAAAAAGGCGCTCGAAGAGACCATGAAGGAGCTGATCGAGGAAAAGAAGGACCTCTGGCTGGGGAAGGATAAAGGGGAGAAAAAGGAGAAAGAGGAGGAGCAGCCGGAGGAAGAGGAACCGGAGAAGGAGGAAAAGACGGAATAGCGGTTCACCTGGAGCGCAGGCAGCAAGAGCCGTCGGATCGAGAACGGCGGTCTTGTGGGACATAGCCTTGTGGGGAACTCGCAGGCAAGGGTCGCCCCGAAGCTAGCGAGCGGCAAGGCCCCGGAAAAAGGAGCGTTACATGAACAGACATTGGATAAAGGTCGCGTACGTGTTCCTCGCGTTGTTTCTGGCTCTCTTGGCAGAGTCAGGACGTGCAGCCGAGAAAGCCGAAGAAGGTGCTGCCCTGGATGAGCTGTCTGCCGAGGTGCTCAATAACCTCACCGAAAGAAATATCGGTATGGGCACCGTCCTTGAGTCTTTCCGGAAAGGGAGCTGTAAGGTTGACGTGAAACTGGTCGCCGGGGCCACCGTTTCCACCGCTACGCTGAGCTACTCATGGGAAGATGCCGACGACGACGGTGTTCTGACGGACGCGGAGGTAGAGATCGAGACAGAGTACGCTTCGAGCCGCGCGATGAGAGTCTTCGTGAAAGACAGTTATAGAATGCTCAGGGCCCTGGCGACTGTCACTACTCGCAGCTTAGCGGCAGCTGTGCAGTCCGCCGAGACGCAGAAGGTGACCGGCGGATACCAGATGACCCTGAAGTACGGGGAAGAAGAGGGCACTTCGTTTCAATTGACAATATCGGATGATTTCCGGATCACCAGATTCCGGATAAAGGACGCGGATGGGTATCAGGTCACCACCACGTACAATCATGAGAAAGTGAAGGACAAATGGCTGGTCAAGAGCGCGGTTGTCAGCTCCAGCGAGCCGGCAGGGGGGGGCTCAAAAAGGGAGAACTGGAGCATCGCCTACCAGTGGCAGAACGGCGTGCCGCTGCTGAGCAGGATTACTATGGCGATTACCGTCGGCTCCGTCGCCGGAAACGTCCAGATGCGGGAGGAAATCTCAGCCCGCGGATGGAAGCTCGTCAAGCGAGAACAGCCCTTGGAGCCGCCCATTATTGCCGCGGCGAAGAGGGAGGAGACCCCGGAGGTCACGACGGCCGGCGGGGATGCCACCAAGGGCCTCGGCGAGGGTTTCAAACTGGACCGCAACACGGAAACGATGAAAGTCGGGATGGACGTTTACACCCGTCTTGCCTCATCGTACTACAACCTCCTTACGCACAGCGACGTGGTCGCGTTCGAGGCAACCTATGCGCTGGAGCAAAACGGCCAGCCAATCGGAACGATGAACGTGAGCTGGGACACCCGACGGGAATTAAAGGAGTTGGCGAGACCTCCGTTCCCTTACCACGTCAGCAGGACTCAGGTAACGTTCGATCCCTCCGGCGCAGGAGCGGCGGGACTTGAAGGCAAACCGGCTGACGAGATGAAGGAGCAGGTTGAGCTCTTCGGGAAGACGATTTTCTCTATCGTGGCAGAACGAACGTTCCCCTTCGCCGGAATGGTGTACGGGAGAAAGGAGCCGTTGGGGGTCTTCATTGACGTCACCAAGTTTTACGACATGCTCAATCCCTTCATCAGGTTGTCCACCACCTTCGTAACTGAGGATTTGTGTCTTGTCAGCAATATCACAGACATGACAAACGGAGAGACCCGGCGCACCAAGTTCGTGGGGGAGGTGAGGGACGACAAACACTACATGAGCAAGGTGACGTTTTCGATTCAACCCAAAGGGTCGGGGGCGATTTCCCAGAGCCAGGAATATACGTTCACCTATTTCCGCAGGGAAGGGGTCGTATTCCTCAGAAGGGCGCTCCTGGAGATTACGGAGGGTAAGCAGCAGGCCTCCTTGAAGGCAGAGTTTCAGAACGTGACGTTCGAGAGACGCAAGGAGGAGCCGGAAAAGGAGCCGCAAAAACCGGAAACGCCGGAAGAAAAGGAGCCCGCCGGGACAGAGACGGGACTGGGCACGGAGCCGGCGCAGGAAACGACCGAGCCCCAGAACGATACTCTGGGGACTGACGAAGCCGTGAAGCTCACTCAACAAGTCAAGGTTCCTCACACAAAAGAAGCCGCGAAGCTCGCCAATGAGGTTATTGACTCTGTGGAAAAGAGCTACTACAGCCTCCTCTACTCAACCGACGTGCCTGGCCTCGAGGCAAACTTTTCGTTCTCCGCGACGGGAGACGCCATCGGGGATGGCACGGTGCTGGCGAGATGGAATCGGCGAGACCCTCGGAGGATTGGGACGGCGACGAAGGTTAACGAGGAAACAGGGATAGTGGACATGCGGAAGTTTGTCCGCGTGTTACTCGACGACACGCTTCGCAGCCTCGTCCTCGGCCCGCTGAGGAGGGTGCACGGGCCCGGTGTGTACGCCGCCAAGTCCGGCAACCATTTTCTCTTGGACGCTTGCGAATGAGCCGCGAAGGCGAACCCCACTTTGAAGACTCAGTTTTCCTTGGTTTCTGCGGATCTGAGCGAACTCCGGATGATTACCTTCCCCCAAAAAGGAGGTGTCGAGGAAATGATTTTCCGAGGGGAGTCTGCCGGGGAGAAGAACTACGTCAGCTCGTGCACGTTGACGGCGCGAGCGCCCGGCGCCAAAGACGTGAAGATGGAGTACGCGTGGACCTACACCCACAAAGAAGGCAGAGCGTTTGTCAGCAAGGTAAAGGCAACGAGAACCCAGGGAACCATTTTAATCTCCGAGTGGAGTGTGGCTCTTGAGAAGGTGACGTTTGGAGATTTTGCCGTCCCTTCCGGCCCCGAGTAACACAAGGCGCAAGAGGAGACGGAACAGGCACTCAAGGACATAGGCCCATTGATACCGAGCGTCCCGGGCCTGGATGAACTGGTTGAGGAACTGCTCCTCGAAGAGGCAGGCTAAGAGATCAGCCCGCGGCGAGGAGAACAACTCGCGAGCAGGGACGAACGCCGACCGAAAGTGTCACGTCTTGCCGGAGAACCGGCGGGGTGAACGCCTCGTTGCCTGGTTTACTGCGAGCACGGTTGGAACAGATGGCGGGCGGTATCGCTCTGACCCGCTTTCCCTGTACGCTATATCGGAGAAAAGAACCAAAATAAGGAAAGGAGTGACCATGAAAAGAGGACTGTGGATGATTTGGTGCTTTTCGTTGATGCTCTTGCTGGGATTCCTCGTTAGACCGGAGGTGGCAATCGGCGAAGGAGGCTTGTTCGAGGAGGAAGAAGAAGTAGTAAAGCCAAAGAAGGAGACTAAGGGCGGCGCCGAGGTGAAGATTCCCCGGACGGCGGAAGCCAGGAAACTTGCAGCCGAAGTCCTTGGCAAAGTCGCGAAGTCGTATTTCAACCTGCTTTCAGAAGGCGTAACCGCGTTTGACGCAACGTTTACGCTGGAACAAGAGGGCAAGTCGGCTGGCAAAATCAAGGTAACGTGGAGCAAGAGCGAGGAGGAAATCTCGATTGAGTTTGAGGAAGGGGAAGAGGAGACAGATGCCCATGCATTTGTCAAAGACCTGTTCGACGAGGAAGTCTTTATGGCCGTTGTCGCAGGTCCTTTCGCGGCGGCATCGGCGCCGAGCCGCGGCATTTATGCCGTCAAGTCCGGCAAGAAATACATCCTCGACATGACGGAGTACGCCAAGAAAGAGGATTCTGAGATCCAGGCGCAGCTTGTCTTCGTGTCGGCAGACTTGAGCGAGCTGGAGGGTATGAGGGTCGTGGAAGGAGGAGACGTCTGGGGAAGGATTTATCGCGGTGAGGAATCCGAAGGAAAGCGCTTTATCAGCTCCTCCACGATGACACTTCAGGAGGAAGGTGAGCTGGCCGGGAAGGCCGAATTCAAATGGACCTACGCCCGGAAGGACGGAGTGCCTTTCATCAAGAGAATCCGGCTCAACGCAGAAGGGGAAGGTGAGAAGCTTGCTTGCTCGATCGTCCTCGACAAAGTGACCTTCAAGAAGGGACGAAAAGTGGCTGAGCCTGAAGAGGAGGAGCCCGAGGAGGAAACGGAAAAACTCATGGAATAGCTCGGGCGCCGGCTCTCGGGACGATTTGCCCGCAAAAACTCGACGCTGGTAGGCTGACCGGTTCACAACTTGGGCGCCTCCGCAAACGGCGGAGCGATAGCCCGGACAGAATACAAGGCAGGCGAGCTCTTGGGACATTTCCGCAGTGTGCCTGTGCATGGCCAACGCCTGCCAAAATCTATGCTCTCGTAGGGAGAACACGGTATGAGGAGAAAATTGCTGAGGGTGGATTCTATTCTATTACTCCTTCTTGTGGGGGCAATCGTTGCCTCCACGGATTTGACGGCCGAAGAGGGTCTCTTTGAGGAGGAAGAGCCTGCTGCGGAAGAAGAGACGTTGACCGTGCCCAAGGTCAAAGTCCCGCGGACGGGAGAATCAGGGAAATTGGGGCAGCAAGTTCTGACCCAAGTGAAGGAGTCCTACTATTCACTCGAGCAGACCGACGCCGATGGGTTCGACGCGACCTTCGTGGTGGAAGGCACACCGCCTGGCACAATTCGGGTCCAATGGAACCGGGGCGATCAGGTCTCGGCAGAGGTGGTTCCGAAGGAGCGTTCAGAGGCGGAGAAGGAGGAGATTTCCGAAGCCGAACTCGCACGGGCAGGGAAGGTAGAGGGGATAAGCCAGTTCTTCAATGTGCAAATCATG
The DNA here is from genome assembly GCA_964516325.1 of uncultured Verrucomicrobiota bacterium. Classification (GTDB taxonomy): domain Bacteria; phylum Auribacterota; class JABMQX01; order JABMQX01; family JABMQX01; genus CAZFAP01. The sequence continues at coordinate 4,866 of CAZFAP010000034.1, read as the reverse complement.
CCTCCCTTCGTGAGCGGTCCCTTTGAGGGCATGCCCCATCCAGGTTCCGGCGTTTACGCGGTGAAGTCCGGGGAGCAATTTGTCATTGACGCGACGGAGCAAACCTCGAAGGAGGACCCGAAATCCACAGCCAACATTCTCTTCGTCTCACAGGACTTCCGGCAGTTGAAGAGGGTTCTGGCCGCTGACGGTGGGACCATCCTGGAGACTGTCTATGAGGGCGAGTCGCCCAACGGCAAACTCTACATCAGTTCGTTGATAACCAGGATTCAGGCAAAACCATGGGGATTGGTGAAGGTCGAACATACGTTCACATACACCCGGAGAGAAGGGAAACCGTTTCTCAAGAGAATCCTGACCAAAGCTGAGATAGGGGGCGAAAGCTGGGATGCGACCACCGTGCTCAAGGAGGTCACCTTCGTCAAAGGCAAGCCGGCAGAAGAGGAGGAGCAGTCGCCCGCGAAGTCGGAGGCGGAACGACCTGAGCCAGTGGAGGCGACACGGGTTGCCAAGGCGGAGGAACCGACAGCCGGACCCAAACCCCTGCCAACCGAGCTTCCCGAGCTTTTCCCCGTCACCATAGACCGCGAAGGCGGGTACATAGACAAGACGGGAAAGGTTGTCATTCCATTTGAGTTTGACACACCACACCCGTTTTCGGAAGGACTGGCGTACGTCTGGATGGGCGGGAGGTTCGGCTACATAGACCACACCGGGAAAATGGTCATCGAGGTCCAGTTCGAGAGCGCAGAGCGTTTCCGAGAAGGGATTGCGGTGGTCAGGGTTACCGATGGAGGGTATCGGTATATTGACAGAAACGGACGGTTCATAACGGAGCGAACGTTCCCCAGCCACCGGGGCGCTGGACCTGGCAACTTCTCCGATGGGCTTGCGGCCGTCGCAATAGACGAGAAGCTTGGCTACATTGACAAATCAGGCAACCTTGCCATCAAGCCTCAGTTCAAAGACGCTGGCGACTTCTGCGGCGGGCTGGCGCCGGTGGAGATTGAGGAGCACAAATGGGGCTACATTGATCGGACAGGAAAACTTGTCATCAAACCACAGTTTCATTGGGCGCTGTCGTTCTCGGAAGGTCGCGCAAAGGTTCAACTCGGCAAGGAGCAGAGCTACAAGTTTGGCTACATTGACCAAACCGGCAAGACGGTCATCGCAGCCAAGTTTGACGATGCGCAAGACTTTTCGGACGGACTGGCTGCGGTTAAGGTCGGTGAAAAGTGGGCTTACGTAGACAAGACCGGGAAGGTTGCGGTTGAGCCGAAGTTTGACTCCGCGGGGAAATTCGTGAGAGGCCATGCTGCGGTCGAAACCAGCGACAAATGGGGGTATATTGACAAGACAGGCAAGTACGTTGTCGAGCCGCAATACGGGTTTGCGGCGGAATTCTCGGGGTCTCTCGCTTCAGTCAAGTCGGGCGACAACTGGCTGGAGATTGACTCCACAGGGAAGGTCGTGTGGGACCCCGTGACCCAGATTATGGGCAAGGCGCTGCATCCGGTGGTGGTCAAGGGCAAATGGGGCTACGTGGACAGGCTTGGAAAGGTCGTCGTCGAGCCGGGATTCGATTTCGCGGCGCCCTTTTATGAGCAGATGGGGGCAGTGGAATCTAACGGCAAATGGGGTTATGTGGACTTGACAGGCAAGATCGTCATCAAGCCTCAATTCGACGAGGCCTACGGGTTCAAGGAGGGGCTGGCGCCCGTGAAGATCGGCGAGAAATACGGCTTTGTGGACAAGACTGGCAAGCTGGCCGTCCCCGCTACGTTTGATGACGTGTGGACGTTCAGTGAGGGGCTTGCCTCCGTGAAGCTAAACGGCAAAATGGGGTACATTGATACGGCAGGTAAAGCGGTCATCGAGGTAAAGTACGAGGGAGGCTTGGCCTTCTCCGACGGGGTGGCCGCTGTTAGAGTCGAAGGGAAATGGGGGTTCATTGGCAAGACTGGAGAGAGGGTCATCGAGCCGCAGTTCCCGGACGTCTGGGGATTCCACGACGGGTTGGCTCCGGCGACCGCCGACGGCAAGACCTGGGGCTTCATTGACAAAACGGGGAAGATGGTCGTCAAGCCGCGGTTTGCGGACGCCAACATTTTCTCCGAGGGTCTCTCGGCGGTAAAAGTCGGCAACTCGTACGGCTACGTTGATAGGACCGGAAAAGAAGTCATCCCGCCGGTTCTGACGGAACCCGGGCAACATTCCGAAGGATGGGCAACGGCGCGACTGAAGGATCAGTGGATTCTCGTCAGCAAGAACCCGAATCGAAGAATCATCCAGGCGAAGGGTGAGAAATGGGACCAGGTGTGGGCTTTCCGCGACGGACTGGCAAAGGTTAAGGTTGGCGAAAAAATCGGCTATATCAACAAGGCCGGTGAATACATCTGGGCGCCGAAACAGTAGGCAGGTTTCGGTCGCCCATCAAAAGGAGACGAGAGAATGACAAAGGAGCTGTGGAGATGGGCTCCGATTTCGTTGGCGATCCTGCTGATGCCAGAGTGGGCAACCACCTCCGGATAGAGACTTTTCGGCCAGGCGTCTTCGAGAACGTGCCCGTGGCACTTTTCATGGATGTCATCAAAGCTGACGAGAAAACTGTCACCGTCGAGACAATGGGAATGGAAGAAGGCAAGGTCGTTCGTGAAGCAGAGCGCGTCCAGCAGCGGTTCATACCGAAAGAGCAATTTGAAAAGGGTCTGAAGGACTTGGGCGAGAAGGAAGGGAACGCGACCATCGAGATTTCCGGCAAGGAGTACAAGTGCGAGGTTTACAGGAAGGACGCTCGATTCGAGGACGGCACTGAGGTCCAAAGGCGGACCTACGTTTGTTGGGGAATCCCCACATGGGCCGTCCGCCACGTCAGCAGCAAATCCGGCACCGTTTGGGAAATCGCCGATTTCAAGCCGTAGCGGCTGTCCTTCGTTGTGCCTTTGTGGCTCATGCAATCGCAGATTGCGTGCCGTCGTGAGCGCCAAGACAAAAAGGCAGGGCGTACGGAATGGACCTGTGAAAAGAGTCACCGCGCCCAGGCAAAAGCATCATGCCTGGCTGATATATCTCGCCGCAACACCTGTTGCTTCGGCATCCGGTCCACACGTGGAAAGGGAGAGCGGATTATGAAAACACGTCCCAGGATAATTGCATGTATCTGGCTTCTGTTCTTTGTGACTTGGGGGTCTCATCTCGAGGACGTATCAGGGGAGGCAAAGCTCTTCGAGGATGATGAACCCGCCGTTGCAGGCGGCGCGCAAACCTCAAGAGCAACCTCTGGGGTGAACCAGTCCACAGACGTCGAGGTCCGCCACGAGGAGACCAAGCTGGGAGAGCTTCCAGATGGAGAGACCTTCTATGAGTCCGAGTTCAGCGACGATGGCTGCCACATCGCCTGCGTGGTCAAGAAGGGCGACAAACAGCTCGTCGCGCTGGACGGCAAACTCGGACCCGAATTCGACGAGGTCGAGTCTCTTTCCATAAGTCCCGACGGGACACGGGTGGCTTATTGGGCAAAAAGGGCTGGGAAAGGCTACGTGGTCATAGACCACCGAATTGGTCCGCAATATGACCAGTTGGAGTCCATATCTTACCCGACGAAGATCGCCTTCTCCTCCGACGGGAAGCGCATGGCGTACCTCGTCGCGAAAGGAGAGAAGAAGTTCCTCGTGATTGACGGCAAGCCCGAGCCCGAGTTCGATGAGGTCTCGGCCTTCACGTTCAGCCCGGACGGAAAGCGCTTCGGATACAAAGTCAGGACGGGCGACGAGTACCGCTTTGTCGTGGACGGAAAGCTCGGGCCGAAAGCCGCGACGTACGGAGGACTAACTTTCAGCCCCGATGGAAGGCGTCTGGCCTGTGGCATCACTTGGGGCCATGGGGAACAATATTACATCGTGGACGGCGTCAAGGAGCAGGAATACGAAAGAACCGAAAACTTCGTTTTCAGCCCCGACGGCAAGCACTATGCCTATGCTGCCCGAACCAACAAGAACGCCGACTACGTTGTCGTCGTGGACGGCAAGCCCAAATGGCCCGGCTATGACGCTGTGAATCAGCTCACGTTCAGCCCTGATGGGCGGCGTCTTGCCTACGTGGCGTCCAGAGGGGCAGACGAGCAGTTCCTGGTGGTGAACGGAAAAGCCGGTCCACCGTTTGATGAGGTCTCCAAATACAGCGGGCAACTCGCCTTCAGCCCGGACAGCAAGCATCTGGCGTACGTGGCGGTTCAGACGACCCTGGTTTATGACGGGGAGCAACAGCAGCCGGGATATCGAATGATCTGGGGAATGACATTCAGCCCGGACAGCGCTCACCTCGCGTACAAGGCTGCAAATGGTGGGGAGCTCGTCGTGGTTGACGGCAAGCCCGGGCAAAAATACGAAAAGCTGAGCTTCATGCCTCTGGCATTCCGGGCCGACGGCGCCGTGGAGTACCTGGCTTATAAAGAGGGCTGGTATTATCACGTAAAGCAGAGTTCTCCTGCATGGGTCTCCGCCGCAGTGCCGAGGAAGACCGTCGCAACCGAAGCAACACCCGTTGCGACGCCCGAGCGGACAAAACGTTCCGCCCTTTTTGACGACGACGAGCCGATTCCGGGAAAGCAGGTCCCGGCCGTGAAAACAGTACCTTCCACCAGGCGCTCCGGCCTGTTCGAGGACGAGGAACCGGTGCCGACTCCAGCAGCCACAGAGGTCGGCACGAGGCGGTCGCCGCTCTTCGAGGAGGAAGGCGCCAGTGAGCCGGCCAAAAGAAGTCAGGGAAAGTCCTCCCCCGAGGGACCAACCGTTTACAGGGCAGTTGAGGAAAGGATTGGCGAAATCAGCGAGGGCCCCTTCATCAAGGGCAAATGGAGCGAGGATG
>CAZFAP010000033.1:0-34357 GCA_964516325.1 uncultured Verrucomicrobiota bacterium | reverse complement strand
TCGATGTACTGCTCCAGGTCGAGTCCATACCTCTTCGGTTCCCTCGTCGCAAAAACAATGTCCACAATATATTCCTTGACCTTGTCGTCCATGTAGATTTCATCTACTACGGCTCTGACCCGAAGGATGTCATCCCGCGTAACGACTGGCTCGACCTCAATCAGCTTTTCCGTAAACGCCATCCGGTCCAGAATCTGAAGCTCCTCCTCGCGCTTCGGATACGTAATCTTCAGCTTCAGCATGAACCTGTCCACCTGCGCTTCCGGGAGCGGATAGGTCCCTTCCTGCTCGATCGGGTTCTGCGTCGCGAGGACGAGGAATGGTTTGTCAAGCGGAAACGTTTGCTCGCCGATGGTAACCTGCTTTTCCTGCATCGCCTCCAGAAGAGCGCTTTGCACTTTCGCCGGCGCCCGATTGATTTCGTCCGCGAGAATGATGTTGGCGAAGATCGGTCCCTTCTTGACCGTGAACTCGCCGCTTCTCGGATTGTAAATCAGCGTCCCGATGAGGTCCGCGGGGAGCAGGTCGGGCGTGAACTGAATCCGCTGGAACTTCATTTGAAGTGTTCGAGCCAGCGTCGTAACCGCGAGCGTCTTTGCCAGCCCGGGAACGCCCTCAATAAGAATATGCCCGTTCGCGAGCATCCCCAGCAGGAGCCGCTCCATGATGTATTTCTGCCCGACGATAACCTTCCCGATTTCATTCATTGCCTTCTGAACGAACGCACTCTCTTCTCTGACCCTCTCTCCAATCCGCTTGATATCCGTATGCATAAGCTCCTTTCCTTCTATCAGATTGCCCTGAAAGACCAACTGGCCATTCCCACAAAGGGCGGGGTGCCCTCGGGTCCCGCCTACACCTGTATCATCCGTCCCGCCGATGAGCCCCGTACCCACGCTTCCTTTGCCCAGCTTCACCCCGTCGCCTTTTGCCTCCAGAAGACCAGAATAATATACGCCGACCCTTCCCGGATGGTTCCGCTCCGACGCCCCTTCCCCGCAACCAACTAAGCAGAAGCACGATACGTTTACCACAGCCCACCCAGCTTGTCAAACCGCTTCCCGCGCTCTCAGCCCCAAATTATCTTGACTCTCCAAGGCCTCACAGGGTATTTTTACGGGTAGACAGAATGGAGCGTTCGAGAATCGGAAGCTCTGCACGCCATCAAACACGCATGTGCCAAAGCAGGAACGGGATCCCTCCGATGGGAAGAAAATACAACAACTCACCCATTATTGAAGCCTTATCCGAGTTTCGCTTCGAGCCAGGCGATCCATGGGACCTTACGATCCCGGGCCTCCTTTACGACAAGATCAAGGAGGCCCTCCCCCAAAGGCGCCAGGCCAAGCAATTTCAATTCAGCCTCGCCCCTGGCCCTGAGGTCGCCGAAGGGCAACTGCAAGCCACCGGTCGGATGCAGTTTTTCCGTGAAGACGAGAAAGCACTTGTCCAGGTCGATCGGGACCTCCTCGTCGTCAACCACCTTAAGCCGTATCCCACATGGCGAGAGTTTTTGCCCCTCATCCATCAGGCCTTCGACGCCTACCGCGAGGTCGCTGCTCCCAGCGGTCTGCGACGCATTGGCTTGCGATACATCAACCGTATCGAAATTCCGGGCCCCCGTGCCCGGCTCGAAGATTATTTCCACTTTCGCCCTTTTGTCGGCCATGACCTCCCCCAGGACTTTGCCTCGTTTATCGTGGGAATCGAGGTTCCGTACGACAGCTCACGGGACAGGCTAAGGCTTCAGGCAACTACCGCCGGTGCCCAGGCACCCGATACCGCGACAATCATGCTTGATCTGGACTACTTTCTTGCCCAACCCGGGCAAGTAGCGCTGGAGGGGGTTACCCAGTGGCTCGAAGTTGCACACAGCCGACTCGAAGACGTCTTCGAAGCCTGCATCACAGATCCCCTCAGGGAAATGTTTCAAGAGGTCACGGACTAAATGCTCCACGTTGAGAGAAACCAAGAAGCTCAAAGGCTCCCGTTTCGTGTCGCGCCACTGACTCTTTCAGCGCAGTGGGGCTCTTCTGCGGTGTACGACAGGGCCCCAGCGTATTGGATGCAAGGTAACCCCTCACTTATGAGCCCCTCAGGAGGCCGTTGGCTTCAAGAGCACCTCGCGGGGATCGAGACCGGGATTTTCGGAGAGCTGGTTGAGGAGGTTTTTGAGGGCGGCTTCAGCGTCGCGCTGGTCCTCTTGACGGCACTTACAGAACCACAAGAGGCATTTCGGACATGGCGGCAGGTCGGCGAAGCCACCACGATTGTCACGGAGCAACAGATCGACTCCCTTGAGTGCCTTTACGCCCTCAGAAGACGAGACGAAGTGGTAGACTTTCTGTCGCAGCATCCCTTTCTGGTCGCACTCTTGCACGAAGCGCATGGCAAGATCCAAACCTATTTCCACTCATACCGCCAGCTGATTCTTGAAGTCGTGACCGATCCAGAAGGTGCCGACGACCGGCAATTAGTCCTTTTCATCCAAACCGATGTCCGGCCAGAGGAGGCCCTTGATGGGCTTGATCGGCTCGACAAAGGCTGGTGGTTGAAGGCCTCCCGGACAAGCGGCGGCAAGCTCTGCATCCACGTGGAGTACCGATGACTTTCAATTGGTCAGAGTACCTCAGTTTGGCAAGACAACTCGCTCGACAAGCCCCATTTGCAGCGGCCCGAGAAGCTCGACTGCGTTCGGCCGTTAGCCGGGCATATTACTCCGTTTACTGCCTCGCAAGAAACCGTCTCGTGAGCGAGGGCCACGTGATCCCCCGTGACGTTAACCCCCACACATATGTGATCGACCAGTTCAGAAATAGCCCCGACACCAAACGCGGTCAGTTGGGTCTCAACCTCGACCGATTGCGAACAGATCGGAACAAGGCCGACTACTTCAACTCCTTTCAAGGGCTTGAGCTGACGACGCCCCTGGATATAGCTCTGGCGGAGCAGGCCCTGCAAGCGTTGTCCAGCCTGGCCAATCTCTGAGATTTGTTGCTACGCCCCGCTCGATCATCGAGAACACCCGGCCCCGCGGCCCCCCGAGCCCAACCGCTTCTCACCCCCCCCCAGTGCTCTGAGAAGTTCACGGAGGCACCCCGGCTCAACCGACAATTTCGAGACACGGAGTGCCGTCTTGGAGTCAACATGGACCATGAGCCGGAGGTACGACCAACGGCTGACGCAAAAGGGGAGCGACACCGGAGCAAATTGGCCGGATTTGAGCAGGTCGGATTCGAGCAGGCGCCGGGTGGCGACGGCGCGAAGGGACTTCATGTCCTGAACCTCGAGGACGACGGAATTCTCGGGATTCCAGCCCTCGGCGGCAAACCAGAAACGGGCGATGTAGTGTCCGGGAGCGATTTTGAGGCGGCGGGTGTAAGAGAGGTAGCCGGGAGGATGCTTTGCCGGGTCGTAGGTGAGGACTTCCTGGCCGAGCGTCTCATCCTTCTGGACCTCGCCGGTTTTGCTCTGCTCTCCGGCGGCGAGCAGCTCGAGCGTCAGCTCTTTCTGCACGGTTTCAGGTGAGACTTCCCCCCATGACGCAGTCCGCAATGTCGTCGAATAGGGGCGGTTGATGCCCATCAGCGTCGCGTAATGGTCTTGCTCGCCTTCAAACAGGAGCTTGTACGGCTGCAAGTCGAAAATCCTGCGAACCGCCGTCGGGAACAGGGGCAGGGCGAGAATAATCGCTATGGCGAGGTGGAAACAGCGGCGCCATGGTATCTCCTTTTTCCTCGCCCATTGAAGGAAAGCAAGTGCGCCGCCCGCCCATATCACGAACAAAAGAACCCCGAACGGGTCCTCAATTCGGTAGGTATCGCGGAAAGCCCCGGCATAGGGATAGAACAGTGCAATGAGCTGAGTTGCCGGAGAGAGCCAGCGGGCGTTTTCCGCCCCACGGTAAAAGTGTGCCGGGTTTATGAACATGCGGACGGTTATCCAGACCGAGAAGGCAGCCAACACCGCAAGCATCGCCCTGATCGGCCTCTCGGTACGCTCCCCCAGAACGGACGCAAACGGGAACACCAGCAGAGGAAGGATTGAAATCAGAAACCGCGACGGAAAACATGCGCCGCCGTACCAGCCGCTCGACCCGAGGACCGGGATGTAGATCGAGAGGAAGACCCAGAACCAGAGTTCTCGCCAGAGCCTCAATTTCCTCGAGAGCAAGCCGAAGAGAGCGCACCCCAGCGGGATAAAATAGACAGGCGAGCAGACCAGAAGCCCTTTGTACCTGTCCACGATTGAACCGAACAAACCGGGAAGGCACGACACAAACTGGCCCCTGCGCCCGGAGTACCCGCCGGTCCAGGCTTGCGGGTCGAGTCTCTCGAAGCCCGTCCCGCCGGGAGATTGATCCCACGTGAAGCCGTACCAGTATTGATTGAGGACAACCAGCAGAATGACGCTGAAGAAAAGCAGCGGCACAAAAAACGCCAGGTTTTTCCTTTTGCCGCGGAAGAGCAGCCACACAATTCCCCAAACTGAAAGAAGCAGCGTAGGAATCGCCAGGCGGGGAATGTGCAGCCATGGCAGGAAGGCTATGAGGCATCCGAGGGCGAGCCATTGCCAGCGAGTCAAAGCCCCGGGCTTCGACATTTTCCAGACTGCGAGAAGAATAATCAGGGCGGAAGGAAGCTCCGGATATGCTCGGCAGGCGTAGAAGATGATGGGAGTCGTGAAACAGAAGATAGCCCAGCAGCCTATCGCGAGCTGCGAGCGGGGCCGCAGTCGAAATGCAATCCAGAAGAAAGTCGTGGCAAAGATAGATGAGAGCATGAGAAGCACACCCAGGGCGCCCTTGATTGTTCCCACCGCCCAGCCCGGCGCGAGGAGGACGGGCAACCCCACCGAGTGATAGGAGTAAGCCCTGCCGGGGCGCGAGTTCGGGGAGAGATGCTGGTCGCGGTAGTATTCCGTCGTGTGGGTGTACGCCGGCAACTGGTTCATGAGGTCGCGGTCGAAATCTTCAGCGAGGCTCTGCGCCTGAATCAGATAGTGCGCCTCGTCGCCGCCCGTGTAGGTGAATGCCGTGTTGAACCGCTTCATGAACACGCCGTACCCGAGGATGCTCACCAGAAAAACAACGAGAGTCCATCGCAGCCTGTGGGAGGAGAAGGAGAGGTCGAGCCTGCGAAAGAAGGTCGGCGACACGAGACCTGTCTCCATGACGAAAAGGAAAAGGACGGATGAGAAAACCGCCACCGGAAGAATCAGCTTACTTAGAAGCGGAAGGACGGGCAGGATGCCGAGCGATCCAGGGATCAATTGAACTACACTGATGAGAAGAAAGTACACCGGGGAGAAGATGCGGCGGAACACCCGTTTCGCCTCACCGTTTGGCGACCCGAGGCTTTTGAAACGCACGGCAACAAGAGCAGCAAGAAAAACGAACATTCCCGCGATGGAAAGCCCCAGAGAAATCAATAGCTGCGACACAGGAGGAAGCCGCCATAAAAGAAGCCAGCGTTGGTCATCTGGACGCAAGAAGCCAAAAGGCGCCTGCGCGACCCAGAGATATAATCCGATGACAACGCCGAACCCGATTGGCTCAAGCAATGCCAACGCCCAACCTGCGCGATGGAGGTGGGGTTTCTCCGCGTTTTGCATGCTCATATCTAAAGCGACTCGGATGGGGCCCAGACGGAACCTTCGCGGCCGGAAAAGCGCGCGGCGCTCCTCCGCGGCTGATGATGCAACCGATTCGCCGCTGTGGCCGCCCCGCGATTGCTCCCTTGAGACGTCATGTCGTACGATTGGCAGAAGAATAGGCTCCGACCTCCGAAAAAACAACGTCAAAACTCTCAGCGCCCGTGCGAGCGCGCTTGAAATCAGTCCAGAGGTAGTGATACCTTGAAAATCACTGGCGCTCGTCTGCTCGCTCGCCAGCACTGAATGAGCAGTTCGCCGGGCGCAAGCAGCGATCACTTTACAGCGCTGGCGCAAACAGCGGCGCTCGTTCCAGGTGCACGGAGAATGGAAAGCTCTTCCCACGCCGGACAGATGAGAATCATTGATCGCCTTCGGCTGGACAACCCGATGTGGCTGGTCGGCGGGGTGTGCGCCGCCATCGTGCTCAACTTCTATGCGCCGTTTCTGTGGATGCTGAATCAGTGGTTTGTCATAGAAGAGTATTCGCCGGGGCCCGCGGTCCCCATTCTCGCTTCCATCGCGTTATGGCACGCCTTAAAGAAGCATGGAGCGCTGCCGAAAATCCCCCGCCGGACGGCCCAGACCGGGATAGTAGTGGCCGTCTGCCTGGCTGCCCTGGTCTATATCGGCAAAGAACATTCGCGCCTCCTCCCCGGAAGCAAAATTCTCTCGCCAGTCTCCTACGTCGTTCTTTTTGCAGCGATGACATTTGCACTCCTGTGGAGCGGGACTCTCCTGTCCGGCGCCACACGCGAAGAGGCTCGGAAAAGGGGCGGGGGAATGGGATTAGCGGTAATCCTGCTGAGCCTTGCGGTCCATTTCCTCGCGCTCCGCGGCGACCTGGACCGGGCGTGCATTGCCGCCTACGTAACGGTCCTCTTCGGGACCGCATGGTATGTCTACGGATGGGCGACCGCCAGGCGGCTGGCGTTTCCGTACGCCATGCTTTTCCTGATGATACCGATCCAGTTCATAGACGAGATTGTTGGGGTTCCTCTGCGAGTCATGGCCACGAACGCCGCCGTTTTTCTGATGCGGGTGGCGGGGTTGCAGGTCGTGCAGAAAGGGAACTGGTTCGCCATCGGCTCCATGGAGTTCACGGTTGATGCCCCATGCAGCGGCTTGAAGTCCCTGATAGCTCTCGCCGCCCTGGGGGCGACGTTCGCCTATATGAGCCAGCCGAACTTCGTGAAAAAAGTCCTGCTCGGGTCTTGCGCGATTCCCATAGCGCTCCTCACAAACATCGTTCGCCTGGCTTGTGTGGGGATTTTTGCTCAGCTCCTCGGAAAAGATTTTGCGGTGATGGTCTTCCACGACAATGCCGCCGTCTTCCTGTACATTCTGGCGATTTTGATCCTCATATTACTCGATAGGAAGGTCTTTCAAGCCGAATGGTTCCGAATAAGAAACTTCTGATTGTCGCAGGGATTGTGAGCCTCTCGCTCGCCCCCCGGTTTCTTTTCGTGGGCGTGCAAACGGTGTTCGAGGAGCGTCCTGTGGAGCGTCTTCCCGAACGTGTTGGAGACTGGGAGGCCGTCGAGGTGCTGGTGTGTCCCGAATGCCTGAAAGAGTTGAAGGAGGAGGTCTGGCAGCGAAAGCCCCGGCCCAACCCCAAGGCGCACTTGATGTATCTCCCAAACGAAGTTGACGGCGCCAATTGCCCCGTCCACCATGTCCCCCTCACGAGAACGAAGGACGTGCCCGTGGACTTTCTCACGCAGAAGGTATTGGGGCGAGGGACGGAGTTTCTCAAAAAGTGGTACCAGAAGGGCGGAGGAGGGGAAACGCCTCCCCGCGAGGTGATGGCCACAATCGTCACCAGCGGAGCGGACAAGCGAAGCATCCACCGCCCAGAGACCTGCCTTTTAGCCCAGGGGTGGCAAATCATCTCCAGGGAGAGATGGCCGATCCCTCCGTCGCCGAGCGGAAAACGCAACCCCGCGGCCACGCGGCTGGTTGCCCGGCAGGTTCGGCTGACGCCGGAAGGCAAGATGATGGAAAGGAAGCAGGTTCTCTTGTACTGGTTCATGGGACATAACCGATTGACTGGCAGTAACTTGAGACGAATGATGTACGCCTCTTGGGACCGGATGTTCCGGGGGCTGAACTATCGCTGGGCCTATGCCTTGCTCATATCCCCCGTGGACGGCGCCGTACGGGACGGCACGGAGGAGTTGGCGAAATTCGTATCGGAAGTTCTGCCCTTGATACACGAAGGGAACTGATGGAGTGCAGGAGACACGGGCGGGGGCGAGGACCAAGATATTGGCGAGAAGCGTCGGGAGCACGAGGCACGCACGCTCGCAGAAAAAGTGGAAAAAAAACCTTGACAGGGTTGGGAGGGTTGTGTAGTTTTCCCCGTGGAATAATGGACTTTTGCAGAAGTTACAAATAAACAGAACGGAAGGAGGGAAGATATGAGCCTGAGACTCGCAATATGTTCGGTAGCAGTCGTCAGCTTGCTCGGGCTGTCTTCAGGCCTCTTCGCCGCCGAAGAAGCCAAGGCGGAAGCAGGGATGGAGATGACCCACCTACAACTGGCGCAGGCGATCGTAAGGGCTCTCGGCCTCCAGAGCGAATTGCCGGCCGAGGCGACGCCGGGGGATTACGCGACGTACCTTCAGGGCCACGGCATTTGTCCCTTGAGGGGCTGGATTGCCGATGCCCAGGTGACCAACGCGGACCTCGCCACAGTCGCCGTGGAGGCCTTAGGGCTTGCCGGCGAGGTGGAGAAGCCCACAGATGCGGAGTCCTATGTGGCGGTCCTGGACGAGCGCCAGATCTCGCTCGCAACGGTGAAGGACGTGATTTCCAACATCCAGATCACGTCCGCCATCACGGAATGGGTGCTTTATTCCCCTATAACGGTTCTCTACGAGACGTTCCTAAGTCCCGTCGAGGCAGAATAGTAATTTGACCCCAACACCTGATCAAGAAACACTTCCAACTTGGAGGGGGGTTATGAAAAAGACATCGGTTGTAGTTCTCCTCGCTGTGGGAGTCCTCTTCCTGAGTTCCGGTCGAGTCCTCGGCGGGGCGTATGACGAGCTTCTTCCCGAAGCGGTAAAAGGCAAAACGTTTGTGCCATCGTTCATGGTGAAATGGGAGTACGACGATAACGTTTTTGCGGGCGACGAAAGCTGGAAACTGTATGCCGAACCGAAGATTGACATCCACTGGCTCTCCCCGGAGAGCTACTTCGGCTTAGGCTATCAGTACAGCTTCATCTGGTACGAGGACAGGGTGGATGATACCGACATGGCGCATGACGCCCTCTTCGACATTCGTCATCAGTTCACTCCGAGTATCGAAGTCGCCGTCCGGGACCTCTTCCGGTTCACGCAAGAGCCGGCGACCCCGGAAGAAATCTTGGGGATGCCAAGAGAGGTCTCCCATCGAACAATGGGGGACTACCTGTACAACAGGGCAAGCGTCGCATTGAACATCGAGACCGGCAAGGGGCTGTGGTGGAACTTGAGCTACGCGAACCTGGCCGTTGATTACGATGAGGACCTTGCGAGCGACCTCTTTGACAGAATGGGCCACACCGGCGCCGTCAGACTCCAGTACCTTGCCACGCCCCAGTCCAAGATCAACGTTGGCGGCTCCTTCGCCGACATGGACTACGATTCCGACGTCGGCAAAGACTCGGAGGACTGGATCGGATATGTCGGCTTGGACCAGGAACTGACGAAGAAATGCATCGCGTCCATCGTGGCTGGCTGGGAGAACCGAGACTTCTCCGAGCTGGATGAGTCCGCCGACGCCCCGTACGTGGATGCCAGCTTAGCCGCACAGCTCGGCAAGAGGGGCAATGGAAGAATCGGCTACCGGCACAGCTTCGCCGAGACCTTCTCGCCGTTCTTCGCGCTGCGCGAGGTTGACACCATTTACGGCGGACTCAACGCTTTCCTGGCACACTGGACTTCCCTCCACATTAACACTAGCTATGAAATGGGCGAGCTGGAGACCCCCGGTGAGGGCGACAACGTGGACGAGGATGTCTGGCTGCTGGGCGCCGCGGTGAGACAGCACGTTCGTAAGGACATGTACTTCGAGGCAGGGTATCGCCGCACCGACGTCGAATCCGACTTTGAAGGTTCCACCTTCGATCGCAACAGATTTTACATCGGATTCGGCGGCATCTTCTAAACAGGTCTCTGCGAGCTGAGCCCTCGAAAAAACTAAAGAAAGGGGACCATTGATCAGCGATGGTTCCCTTTCTTGTCAGATAGCATCTCGTCGGAAAACAAAGTCAAGTCGTGAGGTAGTGCTATGGCTAATGCGCCGAGGGTTGAAGCGGATAGGCCGGAAGAGAAACTTCATTTCCTTGACTACTGGCGAGTCGTAAAGAAGCGCAAGGAAATCATCGTCGCCACCCTGGTTATCATTGTGTCAACCGTCTTCGTGCTCAGCTTGATAACCAAGCCCACCTTCTCGGCGTCCAGCCAGGTCAAGATCGAACAACGGCAGAGACCCATGGAGGTCTTCGGCAGCGAGCGCACCAGCTACATCCCCTTCGATCAGTGGGAGTTTGAGACTCACATCAAGGCCCTGGAGGGGGACACCGTCCTCGCAAAGGTCATCAACGGCGAAATCTACGGAAAGGACTACAACTGGTACTGCGAGACACACTCCGACCGACTCTTCAACGACAGGCAGGCCAAGGAGCTGGGAGATGTGTGTCCGGTTTGCAGCGCGGACCTGAAACCGATACGAACAAAGAAATATCCGGGTTGGAAACCGCTGACCGAGAAATGGGCCGAGGAGGACGGCTTTCCGGGGAGACCCTATCGGCTCGAGGGGGCCATAGCCAGGCTCAGAGGAAATCTGAGGATTCGCCCGGAGAAGGGAACTCGCCTCATCACCATCCGTTATGAGAGCCACGACAAGGAGGAGGCAAGACTCGTCGCCGACATGGTCGCGGAAGCCTATATCCAAACCCGGCAGGACATTCAGGAGCAACTTCTACAGTCAGCGGTCGCGATCCTGGAACGAGAGCAGAGAGCAAAACGCCGGGAGCTGAACGCCGGCATGGCGGAGCTGGCGAAGAAGCGAGAGAAGTGCCCCCTCGACAAGTTAGACCAGCCAATTCAGTACTCCCGCCAGGAAGTGTTCCTGCAAAAAAAGGACCTGGTCAGGACCGACATTGCGAAGCTCCAGGCATCCGTGAACCTGCTGAGAGCGATGACAAGGGAGGAGCGCGTCCACCAGGCGACGCCGGAGAATCCGGGTATTTATCAGTTGGCGGCCGAGCTTGCGAGAGAGGAAGCCACGTTAAGCGCTCTATTGGTGCCGTACGGTATCGAACACCCGGATGTCATGAGCAGGAAGGAGGCTATCGCCAGGCTGAAGGAGAGACTCTACACCCTTGCCGACGGCGCCTTAGAGGCAAAAAAGGCGGAGCTCGCTGCCCTCCAGACACAGGAAAGCGAACTCGACAAAATCATCCAGGGGTTAGCCAAGCAGATAGAGGAAAGCCAGCACGCACTTAAAGAGTACGAAACCAGCAGGAGCGACGTGGACCAGAAGAAAAAGATGCTGGAAAAGATGGAGGAGAGCCGGATCGTCGAGACCACCACCAACGCCATTCCGAGAGAGGATATCCTCCTCCACCAGCGGGCTCAACTTCCGAGTTCGCCCGTCAAGCCCAGGAAGCTGTTCAATGTGATTGTGAGCATTTTCGTCGGTCTGACCCTGGGGACGGGGATGGCGTACTTTGTCGAGTACCTCGACACCAGCATAAAGAACGTTGACGACCTCGAGCGATACTTAGGGATGTCCATGCTTGGCATTATCCCCAAGCAGACCGAAGGGGTTCTGATCAGCGATAGCCCGAAATCGCGCGCGGCAGAAAACTATCGGATGCTCTGGACAAGCCTCGAATTTGAGAGGCGGGAAGACAAGTTCAAGTACCTGATGATTACCAGCGGCGGTGCCTCGGAGGGGAAGACGACCACGGTCGTCAACCTCGGAATCGCCGCCGCCCAGATGGAGTCGAGGGTTCTTCTCGTGGATTCCGACTTGAGGCGTCCGAAGATTCACAAGCTCCTGAAATATGCGAATAACGTTGGGCTTTCGGACGTTCTATTGAAGGACGTTAACCCGCGAGAAGTTATCATCAAGACGGAGATTCCCAACCTCTGGGTGATGCCGAGCGGCAAGCTCCCCTCCAACGTCATCGGTCTGCTCAGTTCGCATAAGATGAAGAACATCATTGACACCCTGAGTCAAGATTTTGACATCCTGCTTTTCGACTCGCCGCCCGTGATCGGCGTCAGCGATGCATCCGTCCTCGCGCACGTCGTGAACCGGGTTCTGCTCGTGATTGATTACAAGAAATACCCTAGAGGGTTCGCCAAGAGGGCCGCGAAAACTCTGGAGAACGTCGGCGGTCAGGTCGTCGGGGTGGTAATTAACAACCTCAACATCAAGGAAGAGGGGTATTACTACTACGGCTACGGAAGAGCCTACCGGTACTATTACCGAAGATATTACGACGAGGAAGACAGGGAGAGGGGAAAAGCGGCGGAAGCTGCCAAAGAGGAGGGGGTTGTCGCAGCGGCGGCGAACCCCGGCGCCGAGGGCGAAAGCGAGAAAACCTGAGAGTCTCCTGCTTATGCAGGCATCAAGAGAAATCGGGAAGTCGAGGTGATGGCAATGCAAGGAAAGAAGTCGTTCGCATGTCTCGTTCTGGTGGCTACCGTTCTTGCTCTGTCAGCCGGGGTAAGCGTCCGAGCCTGGGGCGCCGGAACGGAAGCGGCCCCTCCTCCGACAGCGACCGGCACCACCCCGGGCGAAGGCACGGGTTTACTCACCGGAGGGACCACGCCGGAGGATTACGTGATTCAGGTGGACGACATGCTGACGCTTGATGATGGGAGAGTACGCTCGGAGCTGAGCGGGATTCGGACCTACCGGGTGGCGAGGGACGGCACCATTAAGCTGATCTACCTGGGACGGGTTGAGGCCGTTGGGCTTACCAAGAGGCAGTTGGAAGATAAGTTGGAGAAGCTGTACGATCCCAAGTTCTTCAAGAACCTGACTCTCAACCTTGAGGTCGCCAGCAAGACTTACAGCATCGTCGGAGAAGTGCGAAACCCGGGCATCAAGAACATCCTGATGAAGACCACGATTATCACGGCGATTGCCTCCGCGGGTGGGTTCACCGATTACGCCAAACAAAGCAAAGTAATCGTCCTACGGGTTGTGGGAGGGGAGCAGGCCCGGCGCGAGATAGACTGCGAGGAAATCCTCAAGGGAAAGGCCAAGGCCGAATTCCTGATCGAGCCGAACGACGTGATCTGGGTTCCGCCCAAAGGGTTGTTCTGACGCTTGGCCGTGCGGAGTATGGGACCTGGGTGTGGACTGACGTTCCGATGTTCCCATGCTCCTTTTTTTATGGACAATCTCCTGCTCCAAGCCGGGCAATGAGGCCAGTGAAGGGCCATCGCTCAAAGCCGCGATTCTCCCTTCCGAACACGCCCGTACATTACGGTACGACAGCCGGTACGAGGGGAACTGGATGACGCAGCCGACAAAGACCTATGACATAGCCATACTGACCCTGGTGATTTTGGTCCTCCTTTTTACGCCCTTCGCGTTCGGGGGCGTGAACCAGACCAAGGCGCTTCTCGGAAAGACCTTTCTCTCGCCGGTTCTGTTCTACTCCAACTATTTTTCCCGCCTCGGGATCGCAGCGGCAGTCCTGCTCTGGCTTCTGAAAATGATCCTGGCAAAGGACGTGAGGTTTGCGAAAACTCCCCTCGACCTCCCCATCGTTTTGTTCTTCGGATACACCTTCCTGTGGTTCGTTTTCTCGCCTGCGAAATGCCTCACCGGGGCAGAACTCGCGAACATCCTGACGTATGTGGCGGTTTACTACCTGGTCATCAATAACGTCAGGACCAAGGCTCAGATGCACATCGTCGTCGCTGCTCTGATCCTTTCAGGGCTTCTCGTAGCCAGCATGGGGCTGATTCAAAGTTCGGGGTATCTCTTGTCCGCGTCCCGGATGAAATTCGATTACGCGATCAACCTCGTGCGTCCCAAGCAGTATTGGGGGAGGATTGGCGGCACGTTCGTCTGTCCGAACCACTTTGCGGGCTACATGGAGATGATTGTCCCCTTTGCCCTCGCCTACATTCTTTTCTCCCGGATACCCCTTGGAAGAAAGATACTGGTTGCGTTCTGTGGGCTGGTGATGACCATCGGGCTTTTGCTGTCCATTTCACGCGGCGGCTGGGCGGCATTTGCGGTTTCGGTTTTGTTCCTTTTCGCAGTGGCGGCCAGGGAGAAAAAAGTCCCGATGGTCGCCCGAATCCTTCCTCTGCTGGTTGTTGTGCTCAGCGTCGGCATTGTGTTCACCCGCTCGACCCACGTCCAGAAACGGTTCGCCCAGAGTTTCAGCGAGAAGGAGGATTCGAGCTACCTGAAGAGAGCCCATATCTGGATTGATACGATGTCCCTGGTGAGGGACAACTTGCTCGTCGGGACGGGGCCGGGCACGTTCGACCTCGCGTTCCGGGAATACAGGCGCCCTTCCTTCCTTCTCGCCGCCGGATATACCCATAACGATTATCTCCACGCCCTCGCGGATTACGGGATCATCGGTTTTGCGGCCTTGCTTTACGGAATCATTGTGTTCCTCCGGAAAATGTGGACAACGTCCAGGAAGCTCAAGAGAAGCACGGATAAGGCGCTGTGCTACGGGGTGCTGGGGGCGGTTGTGGCTCTGCTCGTGCATTCCATCGTTGACTTCAATATGCACATTCCATCCAACGCCATGACAATAGCGGCCATTGTGGGAATCGGGATGTGCATCCGTCAGTATCGTCTCCACCTCAACGATGAGTGGGTGGCGATGTCGGAGCAGAGGCCGGGATTCTTCACGCCGGCTTTGCAGTACGGGCTAATCGCGGCAGTCTCGCTGGCTGTGCTTGGCGTCCTGTATCTGAATTTCCGCGCCTATGCCTCGACTCTGGTGCTTCATCGGGCCTCCGAAAAGGACCCTTCGCGGGAATTTGCCGATCAGGAGGTAGCGGAGAAGGATTTCGACGCCGCGAAGAGGCTGTACCGGACATCCGCTTCCTTATTCCCTTCCAATCCGAAGTCCTGGGCGAGTCTCGCTGAAATGCACGTGTGGAGAGCCGATCGGGAACTCGCAAACGGGCAAAAAAACAGGTTCTATTTCCTTTTGATAGGTGGGAGGGAGGCGATCAAGGACTATGAGGCCGCCGCCGACGCGGTCAGGAAGGCGATGAAGCTGAACAAGCTTGACGCCAGCCTTCACCTGACTCTCGCGAGAGCCTACGCGGGCATCGTTTACGTCAACCGCGAGCACAAACGCGGCTCGCCGACGCAGTACCGCTCCTCACGCGAGAAGTACGCGGGTCTGGCGGAAGCGGAGTTCCAGAAAGCCCTCGAAATGGACCCCAACAATCACCAGCACCACGGGCATCTCGGGACTTTCTACTACGGCACCGGGCGGTACGATTTGGCGGAAAGAGAAATTCAGCAGTCGCTCGAGATACTCCGGGACGATACGACCTACGCGAAGGAAAAGAAGGACCTTCAGGAACTCCTCAAGAAGATTCGCCAGAAGCGAGGGGAAACCGCAGGGGCGAAGGCGACGTTTTGACTGATAGGACAATTGGATTGTGAGGAAAAGCTATGCCGATATATGAATATGATTGCCTCAAGTGCGGGAACGCGTTCGAGGAATTGGTGGGGCATTCGGAGGATTCGTCCAGCGTCGCTTGCCCGAGTTGCAGAAGCCGCAAGGTGAAAAAGCGATTCTCCCTTTTCGGATTCCGCTCCAAAGATGAAGCCGGAAACGTTCGGACGAGCTCCAGTTCCTGCTCCGGCTGCACCGCCACATCGTGCGCGTCCTGCAAACCGTAGAGCTTTCCGGTGGGGCGTACATGGGTTCCGAACAGGTTGACCAGCCTCTCGAGATCCTCTGGGCGCCGTGGAGGATGAAATTTATCTTGAGTGCGAACAAGCCCTCCGAATGTATTTTCTGCATCAAGAATTCCCCTTTGAGCGACCCCGAAAACCTCATCGTGTGTAGGCGCCGGACGTGTTTCGCAATGCTCAATCGGTTTCCGTACAATAATGGACACGTCCTGATTGCCCCCTATCAGCACACGCCCGACCTCGATTCCCTGAGCGACGAGGAACTTCTGGAGATAATGCAGCTCCTGCGCGACTGCAAAAAGGCTCTAACAGCCTGCATGAACCCCGATGGATTCAACATGGGGCTAAATGTCGGCTCGGCTGCCGGGGCGGGAATTCAGGGGCACCTCCACTTCCACATCGTCCCGCGATGGCGTGGCGACACGAATTTCATGACCGTTACCAGCAAGACAAAAGTTATTCCCCAGTCGTTGGATGAGACGTACGCAATGTTCCAGAAAGCCCTTTCCGAACAAGGGCGGTAAACCTCAGGGAACAGTGGATCGTTTAACTCAACAAAAAGGACATCGAGCGATGTCGGACAGAGCCCGGGAGACCGAGCTGATCGAAGCATACAACTCCGGAGATAGCAACGCCTTCGATCAACTGGTTGACCTCTACAAGCAAAGGGCTTATTCCCTCGCTTATCGCTGGGTCGAGAACAGGGAAGACGCGCTGGACATCTGCCAGGAAGCCTTTTTGAGGATGTACCGGGCTTTGAAAAGGTGGCGGCCAACGTCGTCAATCTTCACGTGGCTGTACCGCGTCATCATCAACCTCTCGATTGACCTGAGGAGGAAGCAGTCGAGAGAGAAGACCGTCCCGATAGAGGGGCACGCGGATGAGCCGGCGCAGGCGATGATGCCAGTCGCCACTCCCGAAAGCAGCCCCCGGCGGATGGCGGACCTGAAGGAACTTGGCCGTACGATCCGCGAAATGGCGACGCTGCTCCCGAAGAGGCAGCAAAAAGCGTTTGTCTTGAGATTCTACGAGGGCCTGCAGATTCGGGAGATCGCACAGATTATGCGCTGCTCCGAAGGGGCGGTCAAAGCGAGCCTCTTCCAGGCGGTGCGGAAAATGCGGAGAAACCTCGCCCCGGAATGGCACAGAAGGGAGCAAGGGAATTATGAAATGCAGGCATACCAAACGAGCAGTTAAGGCTCTTCTCTGCGGTGAGAGGGCTGACATTGAGTTGATGCAGGAGCATTTCACTCAATGCGCCCGATGCAGGGAAAAATATACCCCCATTATGGCCATTATCCGTTCCGCGAAGGGCGTTGCCGTGCCGCCGGTTGGGACAGAGGCCTGGAGGAATTTCTCCGCGGAACTGAAAAGACGGATAAGGCAGGAACAGCCCGAACCTCTCGGTTGGTGGCGATCCGTGCTGCTGTGGGTCGGGGAATCCAAGTGGTTCCACTTGCGGAAACCCCTTGCGATGTCGGCGGTTATCCTTGCGATTGGTGTGGCGCTCTCCGTGCTTCTGCCCCAATTTCTTTCCGAGAATGGAACGCCTCCCAGGCTCGTAGAGACGCACCCTGCCCCGACTCCGATTAGTGTCCCTGACCTTCCCCCGGCGATGGCGGACGTCATCTCCATCTTCGGTCCCGACGGTTTCGTCACCGGTGTTTTCTCCGGCTACATCCAGCCGGGCGACTTCATTGCCGGTTACGAACTCGGAGAGGACGAAATCGTCGAAGCCCTCGACTACCTCCTGAGCTAACCCTTCGTCCGAATGGCCCAATCCCCTTCTCCGCCTCAGGGTCATGCTCCCAGAAGCCTGACATCCAATCAGCCGTCAACCTGAAATACAGCCTCGCCTGCGCGTCAGGCGTCTGGCCCCATTTGGGTGGCGCGGTCAAGGGGGGGCAATCGCCTTAAATGCCCCCCGTTGACCCTACTCGGCGCGAATCTGGCGGGGGTGGATGCCTGCCGTGAGCAATGCACGCATCCACCCCCGCCCCGCCCTTGTCGGGGGTCTGGAGTTTGACCAATAACGGGTGTCAGGCATAAGCGTAGGGGATGGAATCTTGAGCCGTTTTCCTGCGGAGGCGGTCGGAGATTGACGTTTCGTTGATTTCCTTTCGCAGAAGGGTGAGGAAGTCCAAGTCCGAAGGGCGTATGGGGTTCTTTCTCCATTTGGGCAACGGGAGGAACCGATGGCGCCGAAGGCGCCGCCGGGTCCGAACTCCAGGAGACCCCCGAGCCCCGCCTCAGGCGGGGTAGCTCGCAACGGCGAAGGCGGGCTGGCGAGGGATGGAACGGGGCGACCAGACTTGCGCCTGCCCCACTCCCAGGAGGTCCTTCAGCTCCCGATGGTTGACTTTGATCTGCCATCCGTCGAAGTAGGCCTGGATGAGAAGCGCCGCGGGGGTGGGGTTATCCGCGGTGAGCAGATACGCCGGTTGGCGATAGTGCGTGCGGGCGTGCGGCGACAGCCTATAGGGTTGGGGGGCGACGATCAGCAATCGAAGGGGTCTGAGGAGGGAGCCGAGCCCGGCCAGGGCGCAAGGCCATGAAAGCTATTCGGGACAAGATACGAGCCATCACGGAAAAACGACGACACCTCGTCCTCAGCCTGAAGGAACTCATCGCTGGAATAAATCCTGTCCTGAGAGGATGGGGCAACTACTTCAAGATCCGCGACTCCTCGAGGAAGCTTCAGGTGATAGACGAGTATGTGCTGGAACGGCTCTACCTGTTTTTGAGCAAGAAGCACGGCAGGTCGGGACGAGGCTGGGTTTACCGGCGGCGGCATGTCAACTTCCCCCAGGAAGGACTCCATCAACTCTCTGGCACCGTGCGTTGGCATCACTATCCCGCGCATGCCCTCGGATGAAGAGCATCGGAGAGCCGTTTGATCGAAAAGGCCACGTACGGTTCCATGAGAGGTGGCCCCGTCGGCGCCATGGGTCACCCTTGTTGACTGGGAGTAAGCCGAACCTGCTCTCTACTTTGCGTCCCGAAGGTCTGAGCATCCTGAAGCCCTGAACGGGCGAAATAGGCCAACCCAACCCTGAAACGAAGGCAGTCCCTTGCGTCGCCAAAATACAGCCAGACCCGAACAGGAAGGCAGGAATCCGGCCCCGATCCCGTGCCGGGAAAGAGGCTGCTCTGGCTGGTCCGTCGTGGGAATGCGCCTGCGCGCAGAAAAAATGCTGGGAGGGGGACTTGAACCCCCACGGGCTTATCGCCCACTAGCCCCTCAAGCTAGCGCGTCTGCCAATTCCGCCATCCCAGCATTTGCACTATTCTATTGTAGCCGGGATACACAGGACCATCCTCTGAACCCTGGAATCCCGTCTGAAGATTCTCCTCGAAACTCTGCGCCTTTGCGAGAGGTCCGTCCTCTTGTCGTTGTCGGTTTCCTCGCGCCCGGAGGCCGGCTCGTTACTCCAACGGGGCCGTGCGAGCTGGCTCCACAGCCGGCCTTTCGAGAGTCGCCGGTCGCAGCCCTGCCGTGCCGGGGAGGTCCTTCACGCGAATAATGTATGTCGCGGTCGCCGTATTGCCCTCATTGACCTCGTATCCGCCGATGGACTGGAGCGCCGAAAGGACGTTCGCGATCGGCACGACGTAATTGTCCACAGCCGCCTTGATGGAGTCCGCTGACCCCGCCATCGTCGGCTGCGACTTGCTGAACTCGACAACCCAAGCAGCGGTTGCCTTCCCCACGTCCATCAGCCTCCCCCAGTTGAAGAAGGCAACGCTGTTCGTCATCGTGGGCATATTCAGCGCCTTGAATGCTTCGTTGGCGCTCAGGTCCTTTCCGTCGCCCTTCGAGGTGTCAATCATCTGCTTCACGAGGTCCGCGCTGCTCCCAACAATCAGGAAATCCTCCACCACGCCGTAGCACGGCGTAAACGTGACCGGTATCGGCATCGGCAGAGCAATTGTCACGGACTTCAGGTTGTAGCCCTTGTGGGGGACCTTTTCCGACTTGAAACCCGTCTGCTCGCTGAGCTCCTTGATGAGAGCGTCCAGCTTCGTCAAGAAAGCGTTCGCCTTCCCCTTGTCCTTGATCTTCACCATCCCGGCAAACTTCGGGTACGGAAAGCCCGCTTTCGTGTCCAGGTCCGTGAACACTCCGGCGAACTCGCTGCCCACCCACGGAATCACGTCCTCCGCGATTTTTATCCCAAGCATATTCTCAATTCGCCCGAGAATCATGGTCATCGCGGCTCCCGCGCCCTGCTCCTCCCACTTCTCCTGGAGCAGCGGCCACACCTTCTCCACGTCCGGCATGTTGTTCACGCCGAGGTAGAAGATCGCGTTCTCCGGAATGTACGCGATGTGGGCGCCTTTCGCAGGGGGCGTCGCAAGGCTCATTTGAATCAGCTCGTCCGTCGTCTCGCCCGTCGGCAGGCTTACCATCTTCGCGGCCAGCCCTCGGTCAACGTAGGTCGTCCCTCCTATGAGTACCGGCGCCGAGAATGCCTGCTTCATCCCTTTGACCATCATCTGCATCGGCATGTCCAGCGGCATATCTTCCATTGCAGAGAAAAGCTGTCCAACCTTCTCGAAATCCGCATAGAAGCACCCCGCATAACGTCCCGTCGTCATTCGCGTCGCCCCAAGAATCTTCTTGAACCGGGCGTTGTCTGCGAGCGAATTGCCGCTCCCTTTTGCCAGGTCCACCACTGTGCGGAGGCTCGGCTCGATGTTCCCAACTCCGAACGCAAAAACGTCATCTATGAACGCATACGAGATGTCAACCGGCGCCTCTTCCGCCTCGATCGTCGTTATTTTCGTCCCCTTATACGCCGTGTCCTTGAACTTCACCTCCTCGCCCGCTTCCTTCTTCACAAAATCGGTGAACTTCTTCACGATGTCTTCAACTGTCGCCTTCGGATTCGTGCGGCACAGAACGAACGCCCGAAACTTCGGGACCTCCTCCGCCTCCTCTGTCTCTTCCTCTTCTTTGCTCTCTTCCTCCTCTTTCTCGGGCTTCTCTGCCTCTGCGGCCTCCTCGGCTTCCTCTGCCTCCTTTTCCTCGATCTTCTTCTCCTCTGCCTCCTTTTCCTCTACCTCCTCCGCTTCCTCCGAGGGCTGCACGAACAGGGCGACCGCAACCTCCTTCCCGAAGAGGGACATGATGTTTTGCGTGCTCAGCGGGAAGCCCACCTCCTGCGAAAACCTCTGCGCCATCTCTTGCAGCCCCGCCTTCACTCCCGTCGCCTCCCAAACCTTCAATGCCGTGAGCTGCTTCCAGAAGTTAGAGCCGGAGATGCTCGCCCAGTGCTTCTCCACGTCCACGGACGTTTTGAAGAAAACCGGGTTGTCCGGAACGAGCTTCGCAAGGCTTTCCTGAGCGGACGACTTGAGCGGTCCGCCAACCGCAAAGCAAAGGACAAAAGCTACTGCTAAAGCAAACCTCAGCGTCTTCCTCATCTTTTCCCTCCTTCGTTTCTCTTTCCCGAATCCCACCAGAACATGCTTTTTTGCATATTTGCCTGCTTCTTACACTAATTCACAAATTCCGTCACGTATGAAACCTCGCCCCCGGCGGGGACGCTCTTTTTGGACGGGATAACCCCGCCTAATGCGGGCTACAGGATCCGTAACACGAAAGACCAGACTAATCCGGATCATCCTGTAAATCCTGTCAAAGAATACGTGATTGAACTCGTGAACTACAGCACTTGGCCGGAATCGGCCTGCGTTCATGGTCGGCCCGTCCCAGCGACGAACGGGTCTAACTACGATTGCCACCTTTTCGATGGGTCGTAATATCCTACTATTCAGCCGACCTTTTGGTCAAGGTAATTATCTCGGTATCGGTTCAGCTTCTGAAGGGCCTCCGCCACGTGTCGGCGGGAGCGTAGAAGCGCGGTCAACGCTGGCGTCGTGGTTTTACCTATCGAGGCTGGGTTTCCGACTTGCCAGCCGTAAGCAATCCGAGCTTCCAGGGAATTTCGCCGTATTTCTTCCCCTCGGCGTCTTTTGCCAGCACTCCCTGGATCACGAACCGAAGGTTCGCCGGATCAACCGTCAGCGACTCGTCGTACCCGGTCCGAATGAGTTCCCCGTGGCTGATGTTGTCTGTCCAGCGCGGCTCCGGCTGAACCACGTTCGCCGCCTTCGATCCGGGCGCGGGGTCCGCGCTTGCGAACGGCCTTTCGAGCGAAGTGGCGAGAGCGCTCCATTCGCCATCCAGCTTATCGGCAATATACGCGACGTAGAACCGCCGCCCCGACGGCGGCGCCTTTCGGACTCCTTCCACAACCGTCAAATACTTGTCCATCCCCATGAGCTTGTACGTGTGGCTCGCCTCGAACAATTGCCACTCCGCATTATCCTCTCTCAGCACAACCCGGCACTCCCCAAAACCGCGAGGAAAATCCTTTAAAGTTGTCGGGGACCGCCAGAGCCGCCCATCCAGAGAAGTGAAAAACAGATGAGCCCTCTGTTCGTCGCAGATCACCCAGAAATCAATCCACATGTTGACCCCCTCGGGCTGCTTCTCGAACAGAAGCGCCGCCGGAGACCACGACTCAGGGTCCTCGATGTTCTCCGTCGTCGAATAGGCGGGTTGAAGAGCCGGCTTTCGGGCTTCTTCGACGATCTGATAAATCAAATACCATTTCTTGTGAGGACGGAAGTAGAACACCTGCGGCGCCGCGAGGTAAGCGTCTCGGCACTTCAGCGTGTGCCTCTTGCTGGCGTTTGCTTCCTCCCAGCTTCGGAACGAAACGTATTCGATGCGGTGGCTGCGGATGGCCCCTCGGGTCGTGTGAAACACATGCCAACGCCCGTTGTAGAAGACAATCGAGGGGTCCTTCACCGAGTAACAGAAGTCCTGCCTTCCTTCCTCGGGGGCGAGGAAGGGTGAGGATGAAGACCATGAGAAGTGCCCGCGGAGCAAGGCCGACATGCTTTGATCCTCTCCCTTTTTCTCCGCAGCAAAGACGTGGAGTGCGAATGACACGCAGATGACCGATATGAGCATCTTCTTCATTGCTCTGCTCCTCTCATTTTGCGCTTGGGGAAACGTTTCGCCCGGCGTTGTTGCGGTCCGTGACGGGGGCATCCGTTCCCGGAGAGTTTTCGGTCTCGTCCTCCGGGAGGGATTAACTCCCCGGTGTCCTGTGGACTTCAGTTGGCATGCCGTACGACATGGAATTTAGCACCTCAGGAGGCCAGACGCAAGATAGGCGCCTATGACAGGTCTCCTCCTTGTTCTCCAATCGCCCGCAGCTGATACCCATGAACCTCCTGCCATCCGGAACAACGAAACTCGACAGGATGACATCTTAGCTCTGTTTTGATATAAGTCAGGCCGATGATTGGGAGTTGGTGCTCCTCCGCTCGAACGAATAAAACCATCATCCGGGAGACGTCACATGAAAGCATTAGTCGCAGCTTCCCTCATCGGCTTGCTCCCCACCCTGAGTCAGACGGGTACGTCTGCGGTCGCATTCAAAAAGCACGTCCTCAGTGCCGAATCTGTTGCTGAGAGCGCCGGCGTTCTGGATGTCAACCGCGATGGCGTTCTCGACATACTATCCGGAGAATATTGGTACGAGGGACCGACCTGGAAAAAGCATTTTGTCCGCAAAATACCCATCATAGATAACTACCTCGACGATTTCGCGACGATTCCTCTCGATGTCAATGGAGACGGCTGGATGGATGTCGTGTCCGTGACGTGGTTCTCGAAGAAAGTGTCGTGGCTCGAAAATCCGGCTGGCAAAGATGCTCCCTGGAACGAACATGTCGTTGAGAACCCCGGCAACTCCGAGACCGCAATAGCCCGCGATGTGGACGGCGACGGCAAAATGGACGTTCTGCCCAACCTCGCTCAGCTCACCGCGTGGTATGAAAGAGTAGGGGAGGGCAAGGAAGCTAAGCTTGTCAAGCATGTGGTTGACCCGAACCGAGGCGGGCACGGCATAGGATTTGGCGATGTCAACGCCGACGGGCGAGGCGACATCGTGGCGTCCTTCGGATGGTATGAAGCTCCGCCCGACCGGCGAAATGGCAAATGGGAACTCCACGCCGAATTTGACCTTGGCGCTTGCAGCATTCCCGTCGCGATTCACGATTTCAATGGTGACGGACTCGCGGACATCTTCTCCGGCATGGGACATAACTACGGCGTGTTCTGGTTCGAGCAGGGCAAGTCTCCCGACGGAAAACGAACCTGGACGAAACACGAGATTGACAAGAGTTGGTCTCAACCCCACGCCATCATCCTCGCGGACCTCGACGGCGATGGAAAACTGGAAGCCGTTACCGGAAAACGCTATTACGCTCACAACGGACACGACCCCGGCGAGAACGATCCCCGCATCATCTGCTACTACAAATGGTCGCCCGACAAAAAAGGTTTTGAAAAGCACGTCATTGACGAAGGCACGACCGCGGGTTTCGGACTCTACCAGACGCTGACGGATATGGACGGCGATGGAGACACAGACATAGTCGCCCCGGGGAAAAGCGGACTGTACCTGTTCGAGAATCTGTGCTTGTCCCCGCCGCGGCGGTAAGACTCAGTCAAAGCCGGATGCTTGCGTCCATGACGTATTCCCCGCGGCATGGGTCCCGGTTGACAGACAAAACGCAGTCGGTTCACGGGTTCGTGCGAGCGCGTCGAAATCGCACCATGAAGAAATGGCTCCTCATTCCACTTTCCGTCCTTCTGCTCCACGGCTGCGGTAGACCCCTTCGCGAGCTGGAACCCGGGTCGCCACCGGCGCCCGACCGCCCCGGCGGCTTTTCCCTTCAACATAAGTTCCAGATCGGGCAGGAGCGGCGGTATCTCCTTCGCACGGCGTTTTCGTCTCATTCCCTCGATGAGAGCACCGAAACGCTTTCCGTGAGTCAGGAGGTGGAGCTTCGCCAGGTCGTGTTGGACCTTTTTCCAGGCGGCGGAGCGAGAGTCGCTCTCTTGATCGAGAAGCTCAGATTCCTCCTGTCCCGTCCGGGAGCAAGCGACATTGTGTTCGACTCGGAAGATGCGGGAAACCTGGCGAACGCTCCGTCTGGCGTGTCCCCGCCGCCCATGTCCGCGGACTGGCCCTTCCTTGCTGGCAGGCAGGGGCTCGCCTTCCTGGTCGGCAAGAAAATCGAAATCGAGCAGGCGCCTTCAGGACAAATCGCACGGATTGCCGGTCTCGCCGCCATGTACCGGCAAGCTCTTTCGGAACTTCCGCTAACTGAAAGGCAGCCCGTCGAGCGCCTTCTGCGAGACATGTCGTACAAGCCTCGCGGACTTCTCGGTCTTTCCCCGGTTTTCCTTCCACGCACCGTTCGGGTCGGCGAGCGCTGGTGGGCAGAGGCAGGACCATTCCCCATATTCTGTGGCCGGCTTGTATATCCCTGCCAATACGCGTTGACGGACGTTTCCGACGGACAAGCCGCCGTCGAATTCGCTGGCGAACTTGGCGAGCCGCGAACGGAAACACCCCCCGTCTCTTCCCCGGCGTTATCCACCCCCGAGTTCTCGCCGGAAACGATAAGTCAGCCCGCTCCGCAGTTGCAGCCCTTCAAGTCCGTCAGAGTTCGGGGTG
This sequence comes from uncultured Verrucomicrobiota bacterium, assembly GCA_964516325.1. Taxonomy (GTDB): domain Bacteria; phylum Auribacterota; class JABMQX01; order JABMQX01; family JABMQX01; genus CAZFAP01. The sequence goes on along the minus strand of CAZFAP010000033.1, from coordinate 9,236 downwards.
ATTTCTCCTTTGACATTGAGAGTGGAGTCTTAACCGCCATGCGAGGCGAAAGCTCCTCGTTCATCGCTTTCGGCGGAAGTGAGAGACTGAGGACTCAGATTGACTGGGAGCTTGCTTTACAGCCCGATGCGGAGTCTCAAACCGACGTGGAACACGGAACTCCCGGGGATGAACGAAAGGGATACTGAAGCGGCGGGAAGCCCCGGTTACTCCGTCCACCAACGGCTGTTCGCCATCCGGAAGGTCTTTGCGTCCCGATCGGAGTCGAATTCCTTGCCCTCGACGTGCCCGTCGAAGTAGGAGATGTTGAGGAAGTACTTCGTGCTCTTGTCGCTTGAGGCGGTCTTGCTGTGCCAGACGGACGAGAAGTCCGTGAGCGCAACCACCCGCTCGGGATTCGGGATTTGCTCCCACAGAAGCGGCTGCTCACCGTCATAAGGGGAGGTTGTGTCGGTGTAGAACGTGTTATTGTACGTGTAGCTCTGCCCGAAGCAGGAGTAGCATGTCACCACTTCCACGGTGATCACGTAATCCGCCCCGTTATATCCGTTGTCCGCCGGGCACTTCAATATGCCCGGATCGCTATGCATACTTTCCAGAATTCTTGCCAGCCCCGAGACCCTCGTCTCCGGGTCCTCCATGTGCTCGGGGTCCAGCATGCCCTGTTCCGCGTAGAAAAGATACGGAACCAGACCCTCATTTTCGTCGGTGTACATCATCAACAATTTGGTTATCTGCAGTATGTTCGACTTGCAGCAGGCGATGAGGGCTTCGCGCCGGACCGTCATCATGGCGGGTACGGTGAGCATGAGGATAAGAAGGATTATCGAAATTACAAGCAGGAGTTCAATCAGTGTAAAGCCGCGGTCGCTCTTTCTCATAATGCACCGCTGCGGATAGCTATATAATGCGTCTGACACCTTTCCCTTACAAGGAGCCACGTTCATTTCACAACAAAGCCCATGCCAAGTCAAGAGAAAAATGCGAAATTTTTGTCCACCCGAAAACGCCCTTCCCTCATCCCCGAAATTCGCTATTTTTTCGCTATTTCCCCCGTTTTCTATAACGCCCTGTGAAATCGGTCTGTTCCCCCTCCCCTTGAGGACCGGGTTTACGCCCCTTTTATCCGGCGCCAGGGCCAGGACGTCGAATCTCTTCTGGGCTTGCGTAATCCCTCCGTCACGGGTGGACAACGCCACAAAAGGCCGAGCCGCCAGTGCCAGTCAACCCCTTTCCCGGTTCTTATCTGCGTACATCTGCGGTTCCGCCCCCTCTCCGTTACGCGCGCGGCCGGGCGGGAGTCTGGCGCCCATAACTGAGGCGATACCGGCTTACGCTTTACCTGTTTGCAGTCCGTCGCCCTTTGCTATAATGTAAAAAGCAATAGCTGGGACGCATATCTCCAAAAGCCAAAAACGTTTCTAAAATGCAACCGCGTTGTCCGGAAGAAACAATCATCCTCGCCCTTGACGTCGAAAGCTTGGAGGACGCCAGCCGCATCCTCCAAGCCGCGGGAGACCGAGCCCGCACTTTCAAGGTGGGGTCTGAGCTTTTCACCCGGTGCGGTCCATCCGCCGTTGAGCTTGTCAAAAAGAGCGGCAAGGACGTTTTCCTCGACCTGAAATTCCACGACATCCCGAATACCGTATCGAGGGCAGTTTCCGCCGCAGCCGCTCTGGGTGTCAAGATACTCAACGTCCATGCGTCCGGCGGGTTCGAGATGATGAAAGCCGCCGCGGAGGCCGCCAGAGCGAGCGGACTCGCCATGCCGCCAAAGATTCTGGCCGTGACCATCCTGACAAGCATTGACGAAAAGATTTTGTCAGAGGAAATTGGAGTCCGACACAACGTCGAGCAGCAGGTCCTTCATCTCGCGCGCCTCGCGGCCTCAGCCGGCCTCGATGGCGTCGTCGCCTCCCCCAAGGAAGTTTCGGCCATCCGGCGGCATCTCGGCCCGGATTTCCTCATTGTTACCCCGGGCATCCGTCCCGCTTGGGCTGCCAGGGGAGATCAGAGAAGAGTGATGACCCCAGCCGAAGCCATCATGGCAGGCGCCGATTACATCGTCATCGGAAGGCCCGTCACCGCCAGCGAGAATCCGAGGGAGGCTCTGGACCGCATCATCGCGGAGATTTCGGCAAGCCAAGCGGGCTGAGAATCCCCAGGGGCGATCGGTGCCCATCGGAAATGGGTTTTGTGTCCCGACATCATTGGAGGCGAGAAAGCAATGAGCTGCATTCGGCTCGTCAGAATCATCTTCATCGCTGTCCTTGCGTTCTACATTTCAAGCACCGCGAGGCCCGGAGAGTGGGAGGACTATCTCGGCTCCCCCTACCATGACTTCCGCTGGGACTGGCTCGTCCGCGACGGGCACGCCGCCTATGGAAAAGGGAACTACAAGGAAGCCCTCTCCATTTATCAAGAAGCCATGAAAAAGGGTTGCAAAGACCCGATCGTCCTTTTCCGCGTCGCCTATTCCTATCGCGCTCTCCGCCAAGCTGCTCCCATCGCCGAGCCGTCCTCGACGACAGAGGAAAAACCTTCCTGGCAATCCCAGGCCGCCAACTATTTCGCCGCCTCGATGAAAGGGCTTGCTGAGGCATACCCCAAGCACAAGTACAACTGGTTCAGCCGCTATTATCTCGCCGAAATCCTCGTCGAAACTGGCTTGCCCGACCGCGCGAAAAAGGAGCTTCACGACGCGGTCAACCTCAACCCCCAGTTCGAGCAAGCCTTCTTCCTCTACGGAAACGTTCATTACCGCGACGAAAAATACGACCTCGCCGCCGAGAGGTTCCTGCGCGCTTCGGAAATCAACCCCAAATCCGTGCAGGCGTTGACCAACCTTGCCGCCTCCTACGAGGCGATGGGCGACTATGAAAAAGCATCCTCGGCTCTTCTGAAAGCCAAATCCCTCTCTCCCGACGACCCGAAAATCCTTCTCTCCCTTGCCAGCATTTACTCCAGAATGAAAAAGCCACAAGAGGCGATGAGGGAGTACGAGGAGGTCTTGAAGCTCCAGCCGGACACCCCGACCCCGCAGCCCCCGGCGGTCGAAGCCGGGCAGGTGGAGCAGGCGCTGGTCGGAGTCGGAAATGCCGCCTGGCAACTCGGGAACAACGAGAAAGCCGTCGAGTATTTTCAGAAGGCTCTTGCTCTGAACTTGAGAAATTACGAAGCCATCCTCGGCCTCGGGCTGGCGATGCTGAAAATGGAGCGGTGGGAAAAGGCGGAGGAGAACCTTCGCAAGGCTCTCGAGGTCAAGCCGGACTCGAAGGAGGCTCATTACAATCTCGCGGTTCTGTTCCAATCGAAAGGGGACTTCGACAGCGCCATTAAGGAGTTCGTTCGGGCAATCGAAATTGACCCCGAAGACGAGACGTGCTACTACAACGTCGGGCTTTCGTTCGTCAAGGCGAGGCTCTACGACCAGGCGAGAACCTGGCTTAACAGGGCTGTCGAGAAGTTTGGAAAAGAGTCGAAATGGAGCAAAGCCGACCTCAAGCTCCTCGAGCTCATTGACCGAATCGAAAAGGGAAAAGAGGCGGAGATGGAGAGGGAACTGGAGAAAGCGATAGAAGACTCGCGAGATGCCAAGGACCAGTGACCGCCTCCTCGTCTGGACGTTCGCGCTGCTTTGGATTTCGCTTCGAGGAAGCTGCCGGTCACGTCGTGGAGACTGTGTTCCGGTCTCGGGCTTGGCTAGAAAGGACAAGCCTTCCGACGCTTCTTCAGGTTCTCCTTGCAGGCGGATGAAGTTGACGCTTCGTGGGCGCCCGCTGCGATTTCCTCTCGGATTCGGGTGAGTGCTTCCTCGAAGCCTTGTGGTGATGTGAACGACGGGGTTGCTTTAGAGGGAAATTCCATGACGCTCACACTTTTTCGGTTCCCTGCACTTGTGGTTGTCCTGAGCGTGCTGGCTTGGTCAGTCGTATGCCATGCGGGCAGCACTCCTGTCGTTTGGCTCGAGGCGGAGAGCTTCGAGCAGAGCGGCGGCTGGTCGAACGACCCGCAGTTCGTGGACGTGATGGGGTCGCCGTATTTGCTGGCGAGGGGGGTTGGAACGCCGGTGGCGGATGCGGTTGCACGCGCGGAGATAACAACTGCCTGCGATTATCGCCTCTGGGTTCGATGCAAAGATTGGTTGCCGGAGTACAGCCCCGGGCAGTTTCAGGTCCTCGTCAATGGAACGCCATCCTCGGTCATTTTTGGGAAGGCGCAGGACGACCGTTGGCTTTGGGTGGACGGCGGAGCCCTCTCGCTCGACGCCGGAAGGGTGGAAATCCGGCTCAACGATATGACCGGTTGGTGGGGACGATGCGACGCGATTGTCCTCAGCGCCGACGCGGATTTCCAACCCGCCGACGACGTTTACGTGCTCGAGAGGCAACGTCTGAAATACTACGCCCCTTACGGGGACGTGCTGAAAATCAATCCTCACGATGTCGTCGTGGTGGGCGGCGGTTTGGCGGGGAGCGCGGCGGCCGTTGCCGCGGCGAGCTATGGCTGCTCGGTCCTCTTGATTCAGGACCGACCCGTCCTTGGCGGAAACGCCTCCTCGGAAATACACGTTCCCCCCGGAGGCGATTGCTCGAACGAGCCGCTCGACCCCGGCGAAACGGGAATCATCGAGGAGTTCTACCACGGCAGCGACCGCGGCTATGACCACGACTGGTCCGGGGCGATTGAACGAGTCGTTAAATCCGAGCCTAAGATTGACCTCCGCTTGAATACCCGCGCCATCGTCGTCGTCATGAAGGACGCCTCGACGATCTCCGCCGTCATCGCCATGGACGTCCGCTCCGGAAAGCGAATGCTCTTCCCCGGCAGAATCTTCATTGACTGCACCGGCGATGGCTGGATCGGCTTCTGGGCGGGCGCCGAGTTCCGCAAAGGAAGAGAAGCCCGCTCCGAGTTTGGCGAATCGCTCGCCCCCGAAAAAGCGGATTCCTGCACGATGGGCAACACCCTCATGGTTGCCAGGTTCGAGGACAGCGATGCTCCGTTCAACTGTCCGGAGTGGGCATATCAGTGGAGATCGCCGCAAGGCTTTGACCACAGCGGCCTCCACTTCAACTTGCAGGAGATTCCAGTTCCGCTCGGCTCACCAAGTAGCGGTGCCCTGTTTCGTTTCGCCCATAGCGCCGGCTTCTTGGCAGGTCAACACGCTCCCGAAGGCTCCGGCGGGGAGGGCACGAAACCTGCATCTCGCATGATGCCCATCACTCCCCCGCATTACCAGAGTTTCAATAGGAGCAAGGGATACTTTCCTCGAACCAAAGACGGCGGCTTCTTCGAATGGTGGGTCGAACTCGGCGGCACGGCGGACACGATTTATGACGCCGAACGAACCCGCGACGAACTTTTCCGAATCAATCTCGGGCTTTGGAATTACGTCAAGAATCATTCCCGCGAGCACAAGGACGCCAACAAGAACCGCCGCCTCGTATGGATAAACCATGTCCCCGGCAAAAGGGAATCTCGCCGAATCATCGGCGACTACATTCTCACCCAATGGGATTACGCCGACCGGATTGTCCACGACGACAATGTCGCTTACGGCGGATGGGGGATTGACGATCACCACCCGAACGGGTTCTGGAAAGAAGGCCCCATGTACTTCAACGCCTATCGCGGGCACAAGGTCAGCATTCCCTTCCGCTGCCTCTACTCGAAGGACATCTCCAACCTCCTCCTGGCGGGCCGCAACATCTCCGTCTCCCACGTCGCCCTCGGAGGCGTGCGCGTCATGCGAACCACATGCTTGATGGGACAAGCCGCCGGAACCGCCGCCGCTCTGTGCGCCGAGAAGAACGTCCTGCCCCGAGAAGCAGGCAAACTTGACATCCACGAACTTCAGCAGCGGCTCTTGAAAGACGGCGCATATGTCGTGGGCCAGAAAAACGAGGACCCACGCGACCTCGCCCTCAAAGCGGTGGTTACCGCCTCCAGCGTCAAGACCATCCCCGACCCGCGGCGCACAACCCTATCTTCGGGGACACCGTTAATCCACGACCTGAGCATGCCCCGCGCAGTCCTCTTCAAGCCGACCACCGACACTATCGAAAGCATTTCCCTCTATCTCAGGTCCCTGAACGATGCCGCGACGCCGCTCACCCTCACTCTCCGCCCCGCAAAAGCCTTCCGCGATTTCTCCTCGGAGACCGATCTCGCTGCGGCAAAAGCCACCGTCCCTGCGAAGAGCCAGGGCTGGGTCTCATTCGACCTGAGATGCCCGGTTGACCGCGAGAGCTACTACTACGTTTTTGTTCTCGCGGCGAAAGGGATTCAGTGGGAACTCTATCCAGTTCTCGTCGAGAACACCTGCCGTGCTTACGGCGCATCCGCCTGGACCGTCCGAGACGAGTGCTACAAATTCAAACTGTCCCCGGGCGGTCAGCCCACCGTCCCCCATGTGCCGATAGTGACGCTTTCCCCGCAGAACGTCATTGACGGCTACAGCCGCGCTGTCAACGGCGCGCCCCATTCCTGGGGTCCCGACCCATCGCAGCGTCTCCCTCAATGGGTCGAACTGAAATTCGACAAGCCCCGACAATTCAACACCATCCACGTAACCTTCCAAACCCAGTCGCTGTCCTGTCCCGATTACAGCATTGAGGTCCCCGACGGCGGAACATGGCGCCCCGTGGTGACTGCTCAGGGCAACCGCAAGCGAAGAATCGTCCACTCCTTCGCGGCCATCGTCTCCGACCGCCTCCGCCTCGTCGTCAAGTCCCCCGCCCGAGATAACCAGCGCGACAGTGCCCAGCTCTGCGAACTGCGCATCTACGACGAGCTCTCCGGGGGGCGATAGAAAAGAGGACGGTGACCTCGGAAAGGATAAAAGCCTCACAAGCAAGCCCTCGCGGCGCTGCCATCGTAATATTCGGTCTTCATCCCGCGCGCCAGGCCGTCGTAGCGGAACTTGAGCCATGTCGAGGGCGTTCCGGGGAAAGTAGTCTGCACCAATTGGTCGCAGTGATTATACGCGTACCTGGTCCTTGCCGAGATGGTTAGTTGCTCGCATATTCAGTTTCTCGCTCTCTTCTTCTTGCCAGCTCGCTCGTATAATGTCTTCCCAGAGACTCGGCGTGCTTCCTTATCCAATCGGTCAGCTTCGTCTTTCCTGCGGGAGGCGAGTCAACGTAAAGAAGGTTCGCCATAAGTCCTCGTATTTCCTCCCGGGTAATCATCACATCATTGATTACCTTGCCGGCCATCCATCCGACAGCATACCCGACGGAGGGAGGCACGGAGACAATCGCTCTTCGCTTTCCGATGATCCTGCCGATCTCCGCCACAAGGCCCCTGTAGCTGAACGTTTCGGGGCCAATCGCGTTGATGACTACGTTTTCCCGGCTGCTCCCCTGCGTTACGGCCAGCTCGGCAAGATCATCAACGTATATGGGTTGGAGACGATACTGCCCGTCTCCGAAAACGCCAAACAGGGGTAGATGACGCAAGGCCCAGGCAATGTTGTTAATGAGAATATCCTCTTTCCCAAACAAAACTGTGGGCCTCAGAATTGCATACGAAACACCGGTACCTCTCAGCGCTGTTTCAAGTCTTGCTTTCCCCCGGAAGTACTCAAAGGGCGAGTCTTCTGCTGGATTTGTGATGCTGATATGCACTATACGTTCGACGCCCGCCTTACGGGCGGCCTCGAACATCACCCTGGAGTTCCTGCCCGCGTCGGCATAACTGAACGTTTTGTGGTTAAACCTTACCCAGTACGTGTTGTAAAGTACCTGCACGCTTCGAAGTGATTCAGTCAGCCTCTCCGGATCGTCGAAACTGAAAGGGTATGCCTTCACAGCATCGCCGAAGCGATTCTTGCGGTGAATTGAATTGGTAAGTGTTACTACCTGCTTGCCATCAGCGAGCAATCTCCTGGCGATGTACTTCCCGGAGTAGCCAAATGCACCGGTAACCGCATGAAGGTTGTGATTACTCATCTGGTGCCCTGACGCCCCCCTTGTGGTGGTAGTGGAAGTAACAGTACCTCGCCCCTTCTTTGCAGTAAATAATACCCCAATTCCCCCGCCAAGTCCACCACCTCGGATGTATTCTCGTAACCGCTCAGTTACGGGCGGACAACCCCACAACAGTCCGACCCGTCGGGGCGCGTCAGCCCTCCCTTGTTTCTCATCTGCGTCCATCTGCGTTCATCTGCGGTTTCATCTCTCCTACCGACGGTGCCCCAGCGCGGGGGATCCCCCGCCTATAACTGAGGCGTTACGTATTCTCTGACCACCTGATCGCTCGCATTCAGCTCGCGGATCACCGCCCCGCCGAGATAAACGAACTTCCGAGTCGTTGTCGTTTGTCCGTCATAGTACTCGGTCTTGACCCTTCTACCCAGCCCGTCGTAGTAGAACGTCAGCGTCCAGGTTTCCGTGCCGGAGCAGCTTATCTGAGTGAGCTGGTTTGCGTCGTTATACATGTACGTCGTGACCTTGGCCCCGCCTTCCTCCGACTTCTGCGTCATATTCCCCGCCCCGCGCCTTTGCGTGTTGGGGAGAGAACACGGAGCCCCGGGTCTGCTCTGAAAATCGGCGCCGCGCAGCCAGGACCGGGGCCGGACCCCGCCCTTGGCGGGGTCGCAAAGCCGCCAGGCACGCAAAGTGGGGAGTTGCGGTCATCCCCCGCGAATTTTCGCTTGGACTGGATTCACAGGATGGACAGGATGGCATGCAGCAGGAGAATCCCGTCATCCCGTCAATCCTGTTATCCCGTCGAACTTCTTCTCTTCGCTCTCCGCGCTCTCTGCGGTGAGTTCCCCGAAAACTGACGGGTTACCCCTTTTGCACGGGTGCGGCTGTATTTATTACTCCGAACCGTAAATGATAGACGTTTACACGGCCGAGGATCTGGGACCAGAGTGCACAGAACGGAGGGTGCCCGGAAAATGGCATCTGGATCTCGGTGCTGCGGAAGCAGCCAGAACTCGTCGAAGGGCGTTTTCCCGCATCCTCGGTCCGATATGCCATGGGGTAAACGTTGCGGCATCAAGTCGCCTACTGTATAGGGTTCGGAGTAGTAAGTGGTGGGAGGCTCGGGGGGATTCGGCAATGGATTTGGGAGCTATTGGGTCTGACAGATGCGGGGAGTGTGGTGAATGTTCCGGTTAGAGTTTGCGTCGCTGGCATCCTGCCGGCTGTCCGGCAGGCATAAGGTTGGCTTGTTTGGGTGAGCCCCCGGGAGCGGGGGACTATCACTTTGCAGGGGACACGACG
>CAZFAP010000032.1:0-34494 GCA_964516325.1 uncultured Verrucomicrobiota bacterium | reverse complement strand
CGGCGTCTTGGTCCGCCTCGTCGAGTCGGCCGAGGCCTACTCTGGCGTAGGCTCGCCATTCAAAGGCTGCTGCTTCCCATGGGGTGAGATTGGCCGCCGCGCTGAAGCTGGTCTCGGCCTGAGCAAAGTGGCCGCGTCGGTAGCTCTCGGCGCCTGCCTGGAGGTATTTCTGGGCGGCCGCCTTGTTTGTCTCCTCGAGGCGGCGGTCTCTGCGGAAAATGAGGCAATCCACTCCGACATCGAAGCCGCTTGAAATAGCCGCTTTTCCGACGACGGAGAACCGGGCGGACAGCACGCCGGGGCCAAGGGAGCACTTGCCGTAATAGACCGGCTCGCAGAGGACTTCCGCTCTTGCGTAGCCGTCGAAGACCCCGGGGAACTCCGTGACGTTCAGTGCGAGTCGAAATTGGCCAGAGCCTGGGTTTTGCATGTAAATGGCATAGACGTCGAAGACGCCGGGGGGCGGGAAAACGCTCTGGAGGGACGCGAAGCTTCCGGGCTTGCTGGCGTGAAAGACGAAGCCCTTTCCCCCGCTGAGCCGGAGTCTTTCCTTCGAGACGCTTCTGGTTTCCCACGCCTCGCCGGAGGAATCGAGTACGGACGCTCCTTCACCTTCTATCGTCACGATTTCTCTGTCCCGGATGAACTGGACCCATCTCTCCTGAAGGGCCTCATAGGAGGAATAGTCCTGCCGGAAGGCCATCTCGAACGCCTGGAGGGAGGCGGATTCGCGGGGGACGCGTCCCGCGGAGGTGCCGTAGCTGAGGATGTAGTTCCTGAGCTTCACGTTTCCGTTCCGGAGGGAAGCGAGAAAGGAGATGACGCTGTATCCCTGGGCTCGCTGTTCCCAGGAACCTTCGGTGCCCTTGATCGCCTCGGCCCAGTTGGAGGCGGAGGTGACGATTTTCTTGAAAGGCTCCAGTTTCCCTGCTTGAAGGCTCTCGCAGACGCTCTTCTCGAAGAGGAGTCGCCTTCCCGGGGAAGCAATGAAATACTCGGCGATTCCCTCATTGAGGAAGATGGGCAACTCGGGGGGCTTGTCCTCGCGGCTGCTCCCGAGTGCGGAGAGGTCGGCAATCAGAAAGTGAACCATTTCGTGAGGGAGGATTTTGTCTTTGAGTGCGTCCTGAACGTAGGAGGCAATGATGCGGACGGCCTGGCCGCGATATTTGAATTGGATGCTCGCGCCGCCGGTGCCGATGAGTCCGTACTTCTCCTTGCTCGGGAAGATCAGGACGAACGCGGGTTGGTCCCAAACCTTGGTCGTGCCGAAGAAGCCGTATATTTCCTGCCTGAGCTTGAGGGCGACATCGAGTACCCCTCGAGATAGGCGCTGGTCGGGCGAGAAGACGATGAACTGCTGCTGGGTGTCCATGAGCGGCTCGCTGCCCGGAAAATCGTGCTTGGCGAGCATCTCGCGGATGCGCTCCGTGCTGCCCGTGAGAGCCGCCTGTGCTTCCCCGAGGAAGGACAGAGAAAGAAGCGATGCGCAGAGGACCTCGCTTAATTTACCGAGGGCACGAAGAGAGAACATCTTTTTCGCCCCCATCGAGTCCCCCTTTTCCAGATTATGCAGGTAAGCCTTGCGTGAATCCGTCCTACCTTATCGGCCGCCGAACGGTTCTGCCATCCGCCATGGGGAGCTCACGACGAGCCGAGGGCATTCTGAAACTACGGGAAGCCACGCAGGGCGCCGGGGCAAATGCGGGTGTGAAGGGGACACTTAGCGCCCTGCGTGACCCTTAGCGCAATATCGAAAGCAAAAGCCACTCGATGCCCTACTGGGCCGGCGGCTCCACGGGAACGCGGTCGGGGAGATCGCCCATCGCCCAGAGGATTCCGTCGAGCATCATTCTCTGAAAGCGAGGGTCACTCCAGGCTTCGGGCATGTGTCCCAGTCCATTGAACAGGACTCGCCCGTTGCCATACTTTTTGCACCACGCGATGGCATAGTCCTTGTCGGCGCGCTTCCCCTTGCTTATGTCAACGGAACTGTTGTCGAGGCTGAGGAGGACGTGCACTTTCTCGCGCGACCAGTTCTTATATTGATACACCTCTTCTTTGAAACGGAACGATTTTCCGAGGAAGTTCATCCCCGGAAAATTCACATCCTCGACATTGACCGCAATTTCCTGAGTCCAGGGATGGCCGTCGAAATAAGCCCCGATCACCTCGCCGTATTCGGGCCACTTATAGAACGTGTCGGTGGCGCAGTGGATGCCGATGAAACCTCTGCCCGACCAGATAAACTGGAGGAAAGCCCTCTTGTGCATTTCGTTCATGGGGAGTTCGCCGGTGGTGAGGAACATGACAGCGTCGTAGTCTTTGAGCAACTCGGCGGTGATGATGGAGGCGTCGTCGGTCACAGTGGTCGTGAAGGCGCCGGACTTCCTGCCAATCGTCATGACCGAGGGGATGGAGCTTTCGGTGCTGTCATGGTGAAACCCTTTGGTCTGGACGACGTACAGAAGCCTGCGAGCCTTTTTGGGCGCCTCGGCCTTGCCGGGCGTCTGGACTACTGCGACCTGGCCCGCGAGAGCGAGGGCAACACTCGCCATCATGAGTCTTTTCCGCATAGGTTCACTCCTTTCGCTTTTGGTTTCTGTCAATGTCTTGAGCGCTCAAGCAGACAGCGATGCTCTGCTTGCAGAACATGTTTCGCTCGGTCCAACGTACGCGCGCGACGGAAAGTGCAAGATTGAGATGCTGAGTGTGACTCATTGCGCGTCAATCTGCCCGCTGTGCCTCCACAGAGGCGGACATAAGGTTAGCACCGTTCGTGTCTTATGGGAAGAGCGATTTTTCAGCTTCGGCGGCGCCGGAAGGGGGCGAGTCATTCGGGCACTGGCGAGGCTCCGGCTGGGGACGGGTTGATCCGCTCCTCGGTGTGGCCGGCTTCGAGGGCGAGGGAAGGAACGGGAGACGCACGCACGTAATCGCACCTCAGTGAGGCAGGCGCATCGTGTTCTTCCCACTTGCAGCGCGATGCTCGCTGCCTGGGACTGAGGGCTTTGCCAGAGGTCCGACCGTTCACGAATGAAAGCCGGGACGCGCGAGCGCCAGAGCATGCATGGAAGAGCCGCACGAGGATTCACTCCCAAAAGCGGTAGGAGTAAAGGTCCGCGTCCTTCATCACGAAGCGCAGGCGCACGGGTTTGCCCGCGAGCGAGAAGACATCGAAACCCCAATTCCAGGAATAGGCTTCCGCGATTTCATCTCCGTACAGTTCTTTTCCTTCCGCGAGAGAAAAGCCAGCGCATGGCTTGCCTTCGAGGTCCTGAATCTCGACGCGGATGCTGCCGGAAGCGGCGGTCGAATAGTTGAGCACGAGCTTCGTTCCCGTAAAGCGGATCGGCTTGGTGAACAGTTCGCCGCCGGAATAACCGGCGTTAGCGGAGGCTATGCCATCGAGGCGGAGGACTCCTCGGCGGATGTGGTGAGTCGGATACCTACAGTTCTGGCTGTAATAGATGGACATCTCGTCGGGCGCGGTTTGAAGGATGCCCCATACGGGCATGCTGCTGCGGTCGCCCCAGTTCAGGCGATCGCGGCCCGGGCGGATGAAAGCCTCCATGAACGTCCGGTCGAAGTGCAACCCATTGCGGCTGCTCACAAATATGCCCTCCGAAATCCCCATTTCGTTGTGCTCCGAGAGACGTTTGCGGTCGGGCATGAACCGCTTTGGGAATGAAAAGTAGTAATGGGGAGCCCGGAAGTAAAGCTGGGTCGCGTTCGTGTAGAAATGTTCGGGCGGGGTATCGCCCAACTCGATGGGCTTCGGGGCAGACCAGTGAATGAAGTCGTCGGAGGTCGCGGTCGCAACGGCTCGGACGTCTTTCGTGAAAATGCGAAAGTACGCCACATATTTCAGTCTGTTGGTGTCCCAGAAAGCCAGGTTCTGTGAATCAAAGGCTCCTTCGGTAAGGAGGGGCTCGTCGAGAAGTCGCTGCCAGTGGATTCCATCGGGAGAGACGAAGGCATGCGAGGGTATGCCTCCGAGGGCTTTGTACTTCTGGTCCGCTGGGACTCCGGGGCGGGTATCTTTGAACGGCGCGAAGTTGTGGGTGCCTTTATCGCCCGGACCGGTCCAAATGATGTTGTTCTGCTTGGAGCCTTTGAACTCGAATAGCCCGAGGTGGGGCTTGGTCCAGCGGATGCCGTCGGTGCTCTCGGCGTAACAAGTAACCTGCTCCCCGTGGTCGAGGTCGGCCCAGCCGCGATAGTACATGCGGAAGAGGTTCTCGTCCTGGAAGACGGTGAAGTAGGCGCAGTATTTTCCATCCCAGGGGTCATTCAGCTTGAGGGCGATCTCGGCGGGGACGGGGTGATGAAGGACGAGTTGAACGGTTTTCAACGACTCGATGCGGTGGTGGTCAACGAAGAGTTCGAGGCGGTTTCCAATGTCGGCGATGTCAACATCGGCGGCGCCCGCGGAACCGGCAGATGCCAGTGCGAAATTAAGAGCGCACAGGATGAGGGAAGCTCGACAATTCATCGTGGTGTCCTCTTTTTGGAGCGCTCATCTGAATTTGCCTTTCACGATGCCGCTATTCTTGCTGGGGCCGTAAGGGTCAGCAGACAGTGGCTCCGAAGTGATGCGGATGATGAGGGAGCGGGTGAATGGCGGCAGGGCGATTGTGGCGCCGCGGGTACTGGCGTCTGCCCAGCGGTTCTCCCAGGGGTCGTAGGTTTGCACGCGGGCGCCTTCGAGGGAGTCGAGGATCGGGCCAAGGTCCAGGGACTCATGGCGGATTGTCTCGGGCGATTTCCCTTCAGCCAGTTCGGTCTGCCAGATGTTCTCGGAATCTCGACACCAAATCAAGACGGTCCGCTTGCCTCTGAGAATGTACACGCGAATCCGGGGATGAGTGAGCTTCACCGGCTCGAACGCTTCGACCGGCGGGTCGAGGTCTCTGACGGTCTCGGCGAATCGCGCGAAGTGCCACCAGAGGTCGTTTCTATCCACATACTCCGACCAATGCCAAATCTGCCCGGAGCCGGCGGCGCCCGCGAAGAAAGGCGCGAAGAGCACGTCGTGAAGGATGATGCCAGCGGCGTCTTTGCCGTAGAGCTTGGACGGGCCGGTATGGCTCGGCTCGACGGCGCCGCTCTCGGCGAGGATGATTGGTTTGTTGGGCTTGAAAGCCCGCAGTTCCTCGACGGCAGCAGAAGCGAGGACGTCCACGGGGCCCTTGCAGACGGGGAGCTGGGCGCCGAGGTCGAGATAGCGGTGGACCTGGGCGACATCGTTGCCTCTCATGGTGCTCATTCGGTCGTAGCGACTGCGTTTTCGCTCGTGGTCGAAGCTGCCGAGGCTCTGCATCGCGAGGCTTTTCGGAAAGAGCCGATGCAGCTCGGCCAGCATCACTTCCGTCCAGGCCATATAGTCGCCGCCGGTTACGGCGTCAATTTCGTTCCAGAGTTCCCATCCATAGACCATCGGTTGGTCGCCGTATCGCTCGGCGTACCATACGAGCTTCTTTTTGAACTGGGCGCGGCTTTTCTCTCCATCGAAGAAATCCGCGATATTCTGTGCGGGGCCGCCCATGGAGACGTGGTGCAGGGGCTTGGCAGCCCAGCGGCCTCGGTCGCTCTCGAAGTAGCGGAAATGCTCGACGGTCATTTTGACGCGGATGTTGTACTTCCGGGCGAGGGCGAGAAGGGCGTCGGTGCGTTTGGCTTTTTCTTCGTCATAGACGCCGCTGCGCTGATGCTCGATGTCCCAAAATTCGCTGCTGAGCCAGACACGGATGTAGTTACCGCTGTTTTCGGAAAACTTTTTCATCCAGAGTTCCATTTGGGCCATGTGCTCGGCAGGGTCTCTGATCCATGGGGCGTGGAGAAGATTCAGACCGATGGGGATGTAGGGCTTGCCGTCGGAGAGTTCGAGGTAGCGGGGGTCGCGCTGGGAGACTTGGACGAAGGCTTGAGCTATTTGCTCCGCGTGCGCCGGAAAACCGCTGATGAGGCAAACCGTCGCAATCGCCAAGGCGATGCGTGGAGACCAGGAGGTTGCCATTATGCCCTTCCCTTTCAATAAGCGGTGCGATTGGTTGGGTCTTGCCCGCGTTGCAGAATCGGGCGGCGCGATCGTGGGACGCTGCAATCAAATTAAACCGATAGGGCGCCCGACGCAAGAGCGCATTTTGGGGATCTGGCCAGGTTGCGGTGCGGTGTTTGCGAGGACGCACCGGCCCGGTACGAGGGATTGGCGTGCGCCTCGAACGGGATGTCGGGATTTGATATAGTTCGGATGAAGTAATCGCGCGAATCAGACAGGGCGGGCTTTCCTGAGAGGGAGGATATGCGTCGGATTATCATGTTCTGCCTTCTATTCGCAGTCGTCGCCGGGATGCTTGGTTCATGCAGAGGCGGGCATAGACCCGACGTTCAGCGAGCGGACCATCCCATTCCAAATTTCCGCTGGATCAACGAGCGGCTTTGTGCGGGGGCGTGGCCTGGGGAGGAGGGGGTTCAATGGCTGGCTCGGGCAGGAGTGAAGGCGGTTGTCAATCTCGAGAGCGAGACTGTCGGAGAAGAGCGGCGGGAAGCGGCAAGGGAGAAAGAGTGGGCAGGGGGATATGGGGTGAAGTTCTTCCGGATTCCGATGCACGCGCTTTTTGCCCCGAAGAAGCGGGAAGTGGAAAAGGCTCTGTCGCTGATCACTGATCCGGATAATCAGCCCGTTTTTGTCCATTGCCACGAGGGGAGGGACCGCACGGGTGTGGTGATTGCCGCTTACCGCATTACGGTGGATGGTTGGTCTCGTAAGCGAGCGTACGAAGAGATGAAGAAGTACGGATTTCACAGGGTTCTTTTCTGGTGGAAGGGGTCCATTCCCGAGACGCCGAGGAGAGGCCGAATGAGGGGAGCGAGAGCACACCCGGTCCCGGGCAACCTGGTGACGTTGGGATGCACGGCCTGAGTCGAAGAGGTTGACGGGCGGCGGAAGAATCGCAGATGCACGGAGATGACGGATGGGGGAGTAGTAGAGCCGTTGGTTGACGACCATTTGAAGGGGGCGGCTCATGGCGCCGGTTCTCGACAGTGGCGAGGAAACCCGATATGATTCGGTTACGGGCCCGCCAGGATTGGGTGAGCCGCGTCTGCGGCCCATGCGGTTGACTTCGGAATGGACGAGCGGTGAACCACGAGAGAAAGGTTGTGCAATGTACCGAAAGGTTGACGAGAAAGTTATCAGGTTTCTGAAGGAAGTTTTTGGGGTGGACGATGTGCTTCTCGAGCCGGAAGTGAAAGAGAAGTACACACACGACGAGGTTCCGGGCCTGAGAGGCGAACCGGAGGCGGTCGTGCGGGCGACGAATACAGAGCAGGTCTCAAGGCTGATGAAGTTTGCGAACGAGGAGATGATACCGATCACTCCTCGCGGGGCGGGATATGGTCTTTCGGGCGGGGCGGTGCCGGCGCACGGCGGGATCGTGCTCTCGTTAGAGAGGATGGACAAAATCCTCGAGATTGATAAGAAGAATTTGATGGTGACGGTGGAGCCGGGGGTAATCACGGGCAAAATCCATAAGGCGGTGGAAGCGGAAGGATTGTTCTATCCGCCGGACCCGGCGAGCCTCGATTCGTGCAGCATCGGGGGGAACGTGGCGGAGTGCGCTGGCGGGCCGCGAGCCGTGAAGTATGGCGTAACGAAGGATTATGTTTGCGGGCTGGAAGTGGTTCTGCCGTCGGGGGAGCTTGTGGAGACCGGGGGCAAGCTGGTCAAGAATGCGACGGGGTACGATCTGCGGGGGCTCATCGTCGGCTCAGAAGGAACGCTGGCGGTGGTAACGAAAATCATTTTGCGGCTGATCCCACTGCCGAAGGTTACGGTTGACCTGCTCGTGGCGTTCAAGGAGTTTCAGTCGGCGGCGGACACGGTTTCAGCGATCATCGAACGACAGATGCTGCCGACGGCTCTGGAGTTCATGGGGAAGGACAGCCTTGCGGCATGTGAGGCGTTCCTCAAGAAGCCGTTGCCGTTCTCCGGCGTGGCGGAAGCGCTTCTCCTCATCAAGCTCGATGGCAACCGCAAAGAAGAGCTGGAGGCGATGACGGCGACCATCGGCGAGATATGTCTGGAACACGACGCGATTGACGTTCTGGTCGCGGACAACCGCCCGGACCAGGACAAGCTGTGGGAGGCAAGGCGAGCAATCATTGATTCGCTGAAAATGAGAAGCCCTGTCAACCACATGGAGGACGTTGTTGTGCCGCGGGGGAGAATTAGCGAATTCCTCTCTGAGATGAAGACGCTCGAGAAAAAGTACGAATATCCGATCGTCTGCTTCGGGCATTCTGGAGACGGGAATGTGCATGTCAATGTCCTGAAGGAGGACCGGCCCGATGATGCGTGGCGGCGGACTATCCCTGAAATGAGCGAGCGGATATTCGATATCGCTCTGTCGCTCGGTGGCCAAATCACGGGCGAGCACGGCGTGGGGTTGACGAGGAGAAAGCATCTCGAGAAGGCAATTGGCCCCGTGGCGGTCCGCCTCACCCGCGAGATCAAACGCGTCTTCGATCCAAACAACGTCCTCAATCCAGGCAAAATCCTCCCGTAAACGCGTGCGGTTCCGTCCCAGTCGAAATCATTTGTCAGGACTGAGAGGCACGCCGCCGTTTCAAAAGCCCCCGCCCAGCACGCGGATCATTCTTTTCTGGAAGAGGCTACCGCGCGCCTGGGGCTTCGATCTGGCATGGTCATGTTGTCGTGATCCTCTTTCGCGCTTTGCGGGTGCGCCCTTTTCGCCCTGGCTCGTCCCTGAGAACGGATACATCGCGCAGCAGCCATGCTCGCTCGAACGGGCCGGCATGCGGAGTTTTTTCTGCGGTGTGGCTGTATTTCAGTGGGTTCTATTGCGCCCCTTCAGGGCTGGGATGGAAACGGGCGATCTTCCCCAAGGCGTTGCCCTGGGCTTTTGTACCGTTGCCCTTTCAGGGCGTGAGAACTCAAGGGGTCTCGACTTGCCAGCGCAACAGGGTTGCCCCTCGTGCCCAATAGGGTCTCGCACCTGGGGTAGAAGCCCCGAAGGGGCGTAATAGTTTAGCCCAGCCTGCCCGTGTTCGCGCGGTGCGCCCTCTGCCATGCCAAGGACTTCAACGCGCTCTGGGCGATTACACGCTTAGCGGCCAGGGGGCACCGCCCTGGGTCGTCGCGGACCGACGATCCGAGAGCCCTGAAGGGGCCAAATAGCCGGACCCGAGACCCAAACGCATCCGCGCCCCCCAAACCACCAAAATACAGCCACACCCTTTCTCTGGACTTTCTCGCAATTGCGTGGTAAGGTTAACTTGCTTGGAGTGCACTGCCATAGGTCTCTCGGGATAGCGAAAAAGGGAAGGGGCTAATTGTTCCGGAGGTACGTACAATGAGCTGGATCAAGACTGGCCTTGAGATTGCATTACTTGTCTCGTTTACGCAGCCCGTAGCGGGGACGACGTGGTACGTGGACGGGTTGTTGTCCAAGTCTGGTGACGGGCGGTCCTGGGAGACGGCGTTCAAGACGATTCAAGAGGGGATCAGGGCATCAGCCCACGGCGACACGGTCGCCGTCGCGGAAGGGACCTACGTAGAGAACATTGAGTTCTGGGGGAAGAATATCACCCTTACCGGCACGAACCCGCTCGACTGGGAAGTGGTCGCCAGAACCATCATTGACGGCAATCAAGCTGGACCGGTCGTGACCTTCTCGGGCACGGAAGACGGAACCTGCGTTTTGTCGGGGTTCACAATTCGGAACGGCAAGTCCGACCACAGCGGCGGCGGAATCTACGGGGGAACGTTTGGCAACGAGACTCACGCCGGGATCGAGAACAACGTCATCACTGCCAACCTCGCCGATAGCGAAGGGGGGCTAAGTTGGTGCCGGGGCATTATCCGAAACAATAAGATCATCGGCAACTCGGCTATTCTGGACGGCGGTGGGCTGAGCAATTGCGATGGCACTATTCAGAACAACACCATCATCGGCAACTCGAGTGGGTTCTTCGGCGGGGGACTGTCTGGGTGCCATGGCCACATCCAGAACAACACGATATACGGAAACTCCGCCCCGGAAATGGGCGGTCTGGGCTGGTGCAGGGGCGAAATCCGCAACTGCATCATCTGGGGAAACAAGGCGAACTTCGCTGACCAGATTCACTGGTCCAGTCAGCCCGCGTATTCCTGCATCCAGGACTGGGCCGCCGGAGGAGAAGGAAACATCTGGTTCAACCCGTATTTCGTTGACGCCGCCAACGGCGATTTTCATCTCAGGTCATGTTCGCCGTGTATTGATGCGGGCGACCCAGCTTCGCCGTTCTCCAATGAGCCAGAGCCGAATGGGGGTCGGGTGGACATCGGAGCTTATGGGAACACCCCGGAGGCCACCTCTAAATCTCCCGATGCTGACCTGGATGGTCTCCCTGACGACTGGGAGATGGAATTCTTCGGAGACCTCGCTCAGCAGGCGGGCGATGACCCCGATGGAGACCTCAGGTCAAACATGGACGAATATTATGTTGGCCTCGACCCGACAGTTTGTCAACCAACAACACCGACGGCGAATTGGTACGTTGACGGTTCGGTCGCATCCTCCGGTGACGGAAAATCGTGGCAGACGGCTTTCAAGACTATCCAGGAAGCAATCAACGCGGCATCCGAAGGCGAAGCAGTGGTCGTGGCCAGAGGGACCTACCTTGAGAACATCAAGTTCAATGGCAAGAGCATCATCCTTAGAAGCGTAGACCCTCTCGATCCATCTGTTGTCGTCGGAACCGTCGTTGACGGAAACGGCAAGGGCTCCGTGGTGACGTTCGTCGGAAGCGAGAAAAGCATCTGCGCGTTGTCCGGCTTCACAATTCGGAACGGCTCGGCCGAATACGGGGGCGGCATCTGCGGCGGAAGCTGGGAAGCTGCAACGCGCGCGACGATCGAGAACAACATTATCACGGCAAACTCTGCCAGAATCGGTGGCGGGCTGGTTTTGTGCAATGGCCTTGTCCGGAACAACATCGTCTGCGGCAATTCGGCGGAGCTGTATGACGGCGGGCTTGATTGTTGCGATGGAACTCTCGAGAACAACACGATCTATGGAAACTCAGCGAAATGCTATGGGGGGCTCGGCGGGGCCAGAGGCGTAATCCGCAACTGCATCATCTGGGGCAATAGCTCACAAGAGGCACTTGTTTTTGACCAATTCGACCCCATGACAAAGCCAACGTATTGCTGCATCGAAGAGTTGTCGGGCGGCGGGGAGGGAAACATATCGTATAACCCGCATTTTGTTGATGCTGCGGCTGGCGATTTCCATTTGAGGTCGTGGTCGCCTTGCATAGACGCTGGAGACCCGAGCTCGCCGTTCGGCGGCGAGCCGGAGCCGAACGGGGCACGAGCTGACATGGGCGTTTATGGAAACACCCCGGAAGCGACTTCTAAATCCGCGGATACGGACTGGGACGGTCTCCCTGACGACTGGGAGATGCAATTCTTCGGAAATCTTGCTGTGGCTCCGGGGGAGGACCCGGATGGCAATCTCAGGTCGAATCTCGAGGAATATTATCACGGCACTAACCCGGCAGGGATGTCGTGGTACGTGGACGGATCGGTGGAGAAGTCTGGGGACGGAACGTCATGGGACAAAGCCTTCAAGACCGTCCAGGAGGGGATTGATGCGGCTCCGGAGGGCACGCTGATCGTCGCCCCGAGCATCTACTTCGAGAATATCAACTTCAAAGGAAAGAACGTCACGCTGCGGAGCACCGACCCGCTCGACGCCGCGATCGCTGCGACCACCATCATTGACGGAAACCAAGCTGGGTCGGTTATCACGTTCACTGGAGCGGAGAATGCGGCTTGCGTCTTGTCTGGCTTCACGATTCAGAACGGTTGCGCTGAGAGCGGCGGCGGAATTTTCGGCGGCCGGTACGATAGGCCGGCCCGGGCGACAATAGAGAACAACGTCATTCGCTGGAATGGGGCAGTGGGGACGGTGTGGCCTGCGGGTCAGGGAGGCGGGCTCGCTTACTGCGGGGGGATTATCCGGAACAACACGGTGTACGAGAACTCAGCCAAACGGAGGGGGGGAGGCCTGTACTATTGCGGCGGCCCGGTCCAGAACAATGAGATTTTGCGGAACTCGGCCGAACGGGACGGTGGCGGTCTGGCGGACTGCGATGGTGAGATTTCCAACAACATAATCACCGGCAACCGGGCTTGCGGGAAAGACCCCGACGGAGAAGGCGGGGGGTTGTTAGACTGCGACGGGGCGATCCACGAGAACAAAATCGCCGGAAACCTCGCTTATAAGGGCGGTGGATTGTGTGAGTGCACCGGCACCATTGCCAAAAACGAGATTCATGGAAATTCGGCCACATGTGGGGGAGGGTTGTACGGTTGCCGCGGCACAATCGAGAACAATTCGGTTTGCGGCAACTGGGCGGACAACGGTGCAGGGATGCACTATTGCCAGGCCACAATTCGGAACAACAGGGTATGCGGAAACGCGGGTAATTATGGCGGTGGGATAGCTGGCTGCTCGGGTGTCATCGAGAACAACATGATTTGCGATAACCTCGCTGTGCAAGGTGGCGGCGTCTGGTTTTTCGAGGGTGCCATACGAAACAATACCATCTGCGGTAACTGGGCACTGGAGCAAGGGGGAGGTGTATACGATTGCCGGGGCGAGGGCACGGTGATTGAAAACTGCATCATCTGGGAAAACTGGGCGTCTCAGGACGCTCAGATATCTTACTCGAACAGACCGAGATTTTCCTGCATCCAGGACTGGCAAGAAGGGGGCCAGCGGAACATCGTCGAAGACCCGACGTTCATTGACGCGGACGGGCCGGATGATGATCCCCGAACGTATCAGCACAACGACTGGCATCTATCCGGGGCGTCGCCGTGCATTGACGCCGGAACTATGCTGGGCGCGCCCAGCAGCGACGTTGACGGGGAGAGGCGCCCTCAAGGCGCGGGCATGGACATGGGCGCGGACGAATATGCGGATACCGACAAGGACGGGATGCCGGATTACTGGGAACGCAAATACTTTGGCGGTCTGACGCACGACGGCAATTTCGACGGCGATTCCGACGGTTTGAGCAATGCTGAAGAATTGAGGTTGAGCACAAATCCGACCAATAGTGACAGCGACGGAGATGGTTATTCTGACGGCCTGGAGGTGGCAGCTGGAACTGACGCCAATGACGCTTTGAGCGTCCCACCCGTATATGTAAATGGAGCGACTGGGGATGACGTGAAGGATGGAAGAACACCAGAGACCCCCAAGAAAACGATCCAGGCGGGGATTAACGCCGCAGTGCATGGCGACACGGTTATGGTCGTCGAAGGAGTTTACGTCGAGAACATTCAATTTGATGGCAAGAACATCATACTGCGCAGCACCGAGCCACTGGAGGCCACCGTCGTAGCTAACACCATCATTGATGGCAACGGATTGGGCTGTGTTGTTACGTTTACTGGAACCGAAGATGAGACGTGCGTTTTGTCCGGCTTTACCATCCGCAACGGGTCAGGACCGTATGGCGGCGGAATTTGCGGTGGGACGGCGACGAATCACTCGCGTGCGACGATTAGCGACAATGTAATCACCAAAAACTCAGCGATGTGGGGCGGAGCACTCGCCCACTGCGATGGCACCATCGAGAACAACACCGTTTCGGAGAACTGGGCCAATCCGGAGGGTGGCGGGCTGTACCGCTGTAATGGGACAATTCAGGACAACACCATAGCCGAGAATTACGCGGTGGATGCGGGCGGGGGGTTATCCCGGTGCGAAGGCTGGATCCACGACAACATTATCACCGGAAATACGGCTTGGCTGGGCGGAGGACTGTACGGCTGCATCGGCCCCGTGCACAACAACACCGTCACGGCTAATTCGGCCGGTTATGGCGGTGGGCTCGACCATTGCGACGGCATGATTGTGGGGAATATTATCTCCGGCAACCAGGCTCATCAGGGAGGCGGTGGTCTGCACCTGTGCAATGGCACAATACGAAACAACAAGATTGCGGGGAACAGCGCCACGGAGCAGTTTGGGGGTGGTGGTGGGCTGCAGGAGTGCAATGGGATAATAAGAAACAACATCATCACGCTTAACAGGGCAAGTGGTTATCTCGGGAGCGGGGGCGGGGTGGCTTACTGCGATGGCGTAGTCGAGAACAACCTAATCGCCGGGAATTGGGCTATTCAAGAGGGCGGCGGGCTGTTCGCGTGCTATGGCACGGTTCAGAACAACACGATAATTGGAAACTCCGCGAAAGAAGGCGGCGGGATGCAATGGTGCCACCGGAAGGTGGCCAACTGCATTGTCTGGGGAAACACCGCGACGGTCGGGGCGCAGGTTTTCGAGTCAGTCCCTCCGACCCACTGCTGCATTCAGGGCTGGACAGGCACCGGCGACGGGAATATTGCCCCGCCGTCGGCGGGGTTCGTTGACCCCGACGGCGCCGACAATAACCCCGGCACGTACGACGATAACGATTATCACCTCAAGCCCGATTCGCCCTGCATAGACGCCGGAACGCACGACGCTTCCTGGCCGCCGGGGACCGACACGGACGGTGAATCGAGGCTGTTCGGCGTCGAGATAGACATTGGCGCGGACGAGTACGTGGATGCCGACAGCGATGATTTGCCCGACTACTGGGAGATAGACCAGCTTGGAACGCTGTGGCTGGGGGCAGACGATGACCCCGACGCCGACGGGCTTATGATCGGCGAAGAGTTCGCTCGCTCAACTGATCCGAACGTTGCTGACACGGATGCCGACGGAAAGAGCGACGGCGACGAGGTATCGGCAGGCACGAATCCGCTCAATGCGCGGTCCGTTTTCCGGATCGTCCGCGTGATCCACACACCGTCGGGCGTCGCGATCATGTGGTCAGCGGTCCCTCTCAGAACGTACCAATGCTACTTCAGCTCCGATCTTGAAGACGAATGGTATCCGCTCGGCGGCGTCGTAACCGCCGGTCCCCAAGACACCTCGCTTTCGAATTTTGACTGGGGCGTCGCGGGCCCGAGAAAACGGTACTACAAGGTCCAGGTTCTCAGGCCATGATATGGCCGAGGCCGCACACGAGGTTGGGCTTGCCGAACAGCCGCGGCGCCTGATACATTTGCTGCGGGAAAGAAAGACCGAGATTTTGCCTGTCGGCAGAGGGCAGGAGCATCGTAGAAATCATTCGAGGACTTGGACTATGGGTAAGAATCTCGTAATCACTGTGTTTGCGGCACTCCTTTGCGCTTTACCCGCGATGGGTGCAACGTGCTATGTGGACGGGTCGGTGGCTGTTCCCGGCGACGGGCGGAGTTGGGGGACGGCTTTCAGGACGATCCAGGAGGGGATTGACGCGTCAGCGAACGGCGACACGGTAGTCGTTGGGGAAGGGACCTACGTTGAGAATATTCGGCTCAAGGGGAAGAATCTCACCCTGACCAGCATTAACCCATTCGACCCGGCGACGGTCCGCAACACAGTTATAGACGGGAATAGAGCAGACTCGGTGGTGTCCTTTGACGGAACCGAGACAGAAGCGTGCGTTCTGATGGGGTTCACGATTCAGAATGGAAAAGCTGACTACGGCGGCGGCGTCCGAGGTGGCACGCAGGATAAGCAGACCACCGCGACCATCCGCAATAACGTCTTCGTGGGGAACCGCGCCGACCTGGGGTGACCGGTGGGCGGTGGCGGCCTGTATGGCTGCGATGGGCTCGTCGAGAATAATGTCTTCGCCAACAACTCGGCTGCGATGGGCGGGGCGATGGCTTTTTGCGACGGCGTTATGCAGAGCAACCTGATTATCGGGAACTCGGCTGATACCCAGGCGGGGGGACTGGCTCGCTG
The DNA here is from genome assembly GCA_964516325.1 of uncultured Verrucomicrobiota bacterium. GTDB lineage: Bacteria > Auribacterota > JABMQX01 > JABMQX01 > JABMQX01 > CAZFAP01. Next base: position 18,634 of record CAZFAP010000032.1, on the reverse strand, counting down.
CGACGGAGAGATTCTAAACAACACGATTTACGGGAACGCCGCCGGGCTGAACGGCGGCGGCATTTATGACTGCCGCGGGACAATCGGCAACTCCATTTTCTGGGCAAACACGGCGGGCGGTTCAGGAATGCAGATTCACCTGTCGAATCCGTCCTTCTGCTGCATCCAGGATTGGACAGCGGGCGGAAATGGGAACACCGACCAGGACCCACGTTTTGTTGGACCGGACGAAGATGACTTCCATCTTTCGGCCGAGTCACCATGCATTGACAATGGGGACAATTCAGTGCTCAGTTCGCCCGGGGTGGATATGGACGGGGATTTGCGAGTCGCCTTCGGGGGACATTCTCTGACGGTTGATATGGGGGCGTACGAGCGCAACTCGACGCGGCTGGTGATCAAAGAGCTGGCTTTCCTTGAGGACAGTCGCCTTATGCTCACATGGAGCAGCCAGCCGGTCGGCAAATATCTGCTCTGGGCATGCGATGACGTACTAACTGGGGCGTGGGTCAGCGTGGCTAAGCCCGTATCCTCCCAGGGGACGACAACGTCGTTCACGATTTCCGCGCCAAACGTTCGCAGGAAGTTCTACCAGGTTAGGATGGCGGGGCGCTGAGTGCCGCGCCAATCGCGTCGTCACCTATCGCACATCGTCCCTCCGCAGCACGGGTCGGAATCCTCAGCGTCAGCGGCGGAACGGTGATTTGTGCGGGCTTGCAGTTTTGACGGGCGGGACACCGAGGGTTGGCCGGAGGAAATGCCTTTCGGGCGACATCCTATCCGCGAGCGACAGGCGGTCTTTTCGGACTTTTGCAGTGGCACTGTTCTTGCAGAAATCTACGGCAACCATTGCAGAAACACTCCAAAAACGCTATACTCTAAATGCCACGGTGCACCACATCGCAACTGATGCCGCAGGAGGGGTGTGATTTTTTACGCAGAACTGCGCACCTGTGCCCACAGCGAGCAGCCTGCGCCGAGGCGCCGAGTAAATAGGGAGCGGGATCATGTTCCCACAAGCCGGGAGAGTTGAAAGCCGCCGACCATCGCCTTGCTTCCCCACCGAGCCGAACGCTTTGCGAGAATGCAGCTCGATCAGCCGTCCCTATCCGAGACGATGCGAGGGGAATGGAGGAGCTTGCCGCGCACGCGCTTTCTCAATCGCCTTTTTGTTGCCCGTTCGGACCTTAGTTCTGCTGAGCCTCCTCCTTTTGCCAGAGCCGGCTTTTGCAACATGCCTCGATTTCAATCCGTGGTACGACATGGTGGAAGTGCAGGCCGATGAGAGCCTGAACCTCTCCCAGATCACCGTCGAGGCATGGGTTCGGCTGACGCGAGACCTGAACCTGATGAGCGGGTACGCAATTCTGGATAAAAACCTACCGCCGGAATCAAACCCTGACCCCTCGGATTCCAACTATCTATTGTTCATTGAGGGAGAACTCGACTACCTGGGACGGCCCAGTGCGCACGCGCACGCGGTGGGATTCAGCATTGGCGATGGCGTCTCCTACGGGCGAGTGTATTCGCAGACCTTGACTCCTGGGCTGGAGGGCGAATGGCATCATATTTCGGGCACGTACGATGGGAGCACGCTTCGGCTTTACATAGACGGCGAGCTGGAGGCATCGGTGCCAGTGTCCATGCAGGCGGTGCACAACAACGGATTGCTGACGCTGGGATGGAGTCCGGTCGGATACCTCCTCTCGTGGAACGGTCGCCTCGACGAAATTCGAATATGGGACATCAGCCGAACGCAGGCAGACATCAAGCAGACGATGCACGTGCGGATGAGAGGGACGGAGCCGGGGCTGATTGCTTATTGGAACTTCGATGAAGGTTCTGGGCAGGTCGCGCACGACCTGGCGGGGATAGATAATTCCGCGCAGCTCGGCTCAAGCCCGGACCCGGATGACCAGGACCCCGATTGGGATGTCTTCGCCGCTCCTTGTGATAAGCCGCTCGAAATCGTGAGCACCAGTCCGCTGCCCGACGCCAAAATGGGGGAGAACTACAGCTTCGCGTTCGACGCGGACGGCGGGTATTGGGCCTATAGTTGGAGTCTGGTCGCAGGGTCTTTGCCGGGAGGGCTGAGTCTTTCCGAGGGCGGTGTCCTGAGCGGGACTCCGACCGGATACGGCGATTTCAGTTTCACGGTGCTGGTAACGGACCAGGGCATCCCGATTCAGACCGACTCTGGTGCGTTCAGTTTGCGGGTACTGCCGCCGGACCTTGTCCTAACGACCACGTCGCTGCCCAACGGCGCCGAGGGCGTACATTATGAGGCGATACTTCAAGCGCAAGGAGGAATTCCGCCGTATCGCTGGAGGCTGAATTCCAGCGGGCTGCCGGATGGCTTGTCTCTCAACGAAAGCACCGGGAGAATCAGCGGGACGCCGACGAATGCCGCGATAGGGACGTGGCTCTTCAGCGTGGTCGTGGAGGACAGCCAGTCGCCGGCGGCGTCGGATGATCAGCTCTTGTCAATCACAATCGCCCCTGCTGCCGACCTGTCTATCACGACCGCGTATCCGCTGCCGGACGGGAAAGTCGGCGTTTCATATGGCCTGACGTTTACGGCGGAAGGTGGGAAACTCGCTTACAGTTGGAGCATCTCGTCGGGGACTTTACCGGCGGGCATGAGCGTTTCCACTGGCGGACTCCTCTCCGGTACGCCCCAGGAGTATGGCGATTTTCTTTTCACGGTTCGGGCGAGTGACAGCCAGCAGCCGCCCGATACTGCAACTCGGCAATACGCGCTCCACATCGCGCCGGCGGACTTGATTATCCAGACCGCCTCGTTTCCGTCGGGCGTGGAAGGCGTCCTTTATAGCCAGAGCCTTGAGGCGACGGGGGGAGTGCCGCCTTACGCATGGAGCATTTCGGCGGGCGTCTTGCCGCCGGGGCTTGTGTTAAGTGTATCAAGCGGAGCGATTGCGGGCACGCCGACCAATGCCGCCATTGGAACGTGGAACTTCAATGTCCGAGTGATTGACAGCCAGAGCCAGCCTTATGAGGACGACCGCGGCTTTTCGATAACTGTTACTCCGGCGGGGGACCTGTCCATCACGAGCGGCTCGACTCTTCCCGACGAAAAGGTGGGTGAGAGCTACGGTCATTCTTTCGCGGCTTCCGGCGGGAAATTGCCGTACGTCTGGGATATTCTTTCCGGCTCATTGCCGCCGGGGTTGAGCCTTTCGGGGAATGGCGAGCTAACAGGCACCCCCTCAGGTTATGGAGACTTTACTTTCGTTGTCCGAGTCAGGGACAGCCAGCAGACACCCGATAGCGACAGTAAGGAAATTGCCGTCCGCGTTCTTCCGGCGGATTTGAACGTATTGACGGCTTCCCTCCCCGACGGCGTGGAAGGCGTCCAGTACAATCAGACCCTGGTCGCCAGCGGGGGGATTTCGCCTTATACGTGGCGATTGCTCGACGGCGCACTTCCTCAGGGGCTTATGCTCTCGAGCAGCGGGACTATCAGCGGTATTCCATCAAATTCCGCGATAGGGACATCCTCGTTCACCGTCCAGGTCAGCGACAGCCAGAGTCAACCCGCGACAGATGAGCAGACCTTCTCGATCACGATTTCAGCTGCTGGCGTGCTCACCATCACGACGGTCAGCCCGCTCCCCGACGGGAAGATTGGCGAGGCGTACAGCTTTGCTTTTGCGGCTTCCGGGGGGAAGACGCCTTATGTCTGGGATGTCATCTCCGGCTCAGTGCCGCCGGGGCTAATGCTGTCTTCCGACGGGAAGCTGACGGGAACACCCTCAGGTTACGGCAGCTTCAGCTTTGTCGTCCGAGTCCGAGATAGCCAGCCCATTCCAGACAGCGACAGTAACGAGGTCACCGTCCGGATTCTCCCTGCGGATTTGAATATACTGACAGTCACTCTTCCCGACGGCATCGAAGGCGTTTCGTACAATCAAACCCTGTCCGCCAGCGGAGGTATCCCGCCATATTCATGGAGGTTGTTCAGCGGGGCGATGCCGGGCGGGTTGACGCTCTCCGTCGCTGGAAGCATCAGCGGCGTTCCGACAAATTCCGCGATAGGAACATCAGCATTTACTCTTCAGGTGAGCGATAGCCAAAGCCAACCGGCGACGGACCAGCAGGCGTTCGCCGTCAACGTCTCACCCGCCAGCCATCTTTCAATCACCTCGACCAGCCCGCTTCCCGACGGAAAGGTAGGCGCGGCGTACAGCTTCAGGTTCAGCGCTGCGGGAGGAAAACTGCCGTGTATCTGGCGGATGACTTCCGGCGATTTACCCGACGGGTTGAGCCTGTCCAGCGACGGTGCTCTGACCGGATCGCCGATTGAATACGGGGATTTCGTTTTCAGCGTCGAGGTTGCCGACAGCCAGGAAACGCCAGAAACCGTCAGCCACCAGTTCAGCCTCCACATTTCTCCCTCCGATTTAATCCTTCTGACTTCTTCCTTGCCCGACGGCCTGGAGGGCGCCTTCCATAGCAGGCAGTTGGAGGCGACGGGCGGTGTTCCGCCATACACGTGGGAAATCAGCGCTGGCGCGCTGCCGGATGGGTTGATTCTGGATGCAGCTCAAGGAGTCATCAGAGGGACGCCAAGCAATGCCGCCATCGGCGTTTCCAACTTCGCTGTCCGCGTCAAGGACACTCAGACGCCCGCCGCGACAAGCGAGAGGTATTTTTCCATTACGGTACTGCCGTCTGCTGAGCTTGGGATAACAAGCATAAGCCCGCTTCCCGACGGGAAAGTTGGCGAGTCGTATCACTACTCGTTCAGCGCCTCGGGCGGGAAACAGCCGTACTCGTGGTCTCTCGATTCCGGTTTGCTCCCGTCGGGAGTTACTCTATTTCCCAATGGAGAACTCGCGGGCACGCCGGACCGATTCGGAGACTTCACTTTCACAATCAGGGTGAGCGATAGCCAGCAGCCTGCCGATGCCGCGCTGAAACCGTTCACGCTGCACGTAGCGCCGGCGGATTTGCGCATCCTGACGCTGTCGCTGCCGAACGCGACCGAAGGCTTGCCGTACAGCGAGAGTGTGGAGGCGGCCGGCGGCGTGCGACCGTATAGGTGGGAAATCATCAGCGGAGGACTGCCCGACGGGCTTGTGCTCGATGCAGCAACCGGAGTCATCGCAGGAACGCCGACAAACGCTGCTATTGGCACTTCCGGGTTCATGGTTCGGGTCACCGACAGCCAGGCGGTTCCCGCCCATGACGACAGACAGCTTCAAATAACGGTTACACCGGCTGAGCCTTTAGCTATCACGACGGCGACGCCGCTCGATGGGAAAGTCGGTCAGCCGTACAGCCAGACTCTCGAAGCGAAAGGAGGCAAGCGACCGTACGCATGGGCCATCACTTCCGGAACCTTGCCGACAGGCTTGAACCTGACAAGTCAGGGATTGTTGTCAGGCACGCCGACGGAGCACGGCGATTTCAGCTTCGCGGTGGGCGTTTCAGATAGTCAGGCGCCGCCGGAGACTGCGACAAGAGCTTGCGGACTTCACATTTCACCGGCCGATCTCAAGATAGAGACGGTGACTCTTCCCGACGGCCCGGAAGGATCGGCTTATGAAGCAGTTCTCGTCGCCGCGGGTGGCGTGCCGCCGCTCACGTGGTCGGTCGCCAGCGGGTCGCTGCCCAATGGTTTGAGCCTTGACTCAACCAGAGGCATCATTTCTGGGACGCCGACGAATTCTGCTATCGGAGCATCCAGTTTCACCCTGCGGGTGACAGACAGTCAATCGCCCGCTCGGCAGGACGAGCGCGCTTTGACAATCAGAATCGCTCCGGCTCTGGAACTGGCAATTACCTCCAGAAGCCCTCTCCCGGACGCAAAGGCGCCGGTGGTGTACCAATACAAATTTGAAGCGTCGGGAGGCAAGCTGCCCTATTCATGGAGCGTCGCGTCGGGGACATCGCCGACGGGTTTGAGCCTCTCCAAAGACGGGAGCCTGACTGGAACACCGACACAACATGGCGACTATACTTTCGCCGTCATGGTTACGGATAGCCAGAACCCTGTGGACTCGGCGACGTCGCAGTTCTCGCTCGACATCGCGCCCGAAGACCTCAAAATCAGCACGCTATCTCTGCCTGATGGAAAAGAAGGCGCCGCTTATCAACAGAAGCTCGAGGCAAAGGGTGGGATTCCGCCTTATACTTGGCGGGTGGCAAGCGGAGCATTACCAGACGGCTTGAGGCTCGATCAAGCAACCGGGGTGATCAGCGGAACGCCGACAAATCCCGCCATTGGAAAATCGTCATTCACGGTGCGGGTGTCGGACAGCGAGTCGCCCGCCGCCCAACACGAGAGGCCTTTCTCGATAGTCGTGTCGCCCGCAGCGGACCTTCAGGTTGCCTCTGCAAGCCCATTGCCAGAGGCCAGAGTTGGAGACACGTACTCTTACTCGTTCAGCGCGAGTGGTGGGAAGCGCCCGTATGCGTGGAGCCTGATTTCCGGCGCCATCTCGGCGGGAGTATCGCTGAGTTCACTCGGCGAGCTGAGCGGTGTGCCATCCCAGCCGGGCGACTTCGTGTTCGTCGTCAGGGTTACGGACAGCCAGGAAATCAGGGATTCCGACGAGAAGCAGTTCGCCGTTCACGTGGCTGCGCGAGAGATGGAACTCCAGGTTTCGGCATTGGACCTGACATTCTCCACCAGAAGAGGGGGCGCCAATCCGCCCAGCCAGACCCTGACGATTCGAATCGTAGGTACGCAACAGGCTGCATGGCGCGCGGTCGAGAATTGTGCCTGGCTGTCGCTCAATCCGACGACGGGGAGCAACTCCGGTGAGGACGACGTCGTTGCCGTGTCCGTCGAGAAGACCGGGCTTGAGATTGGGACTTACGAGGCGGAGATTGACGTGATTCCGACGGAGACGCCGGAAAAACACGAGGTCGTGCGAGTGCACCTATTCGTCAATCCTATACGAGTGCCACAGGAGTACGCCACGATCCAGAAAGGAATTGACGCGGCAGCGTCCGACGACACGGTTCTCGTCTCGCCCGGAATTTACAGGGAAAAGACTACGACCAAGGCGGGGGTAAAGGTGGTCGGTTCGGGAGCGGACCGGACGACCATAGATGCCGAGGGGACAGGAACGGTCGTGGCGATGCTGGGCGGCAACTCGACGGTGGAAGGATTCACGGTCCGCAACGGCATCGGCGATTACTTCGGCAATGGGGCACGGGTTGGCGGAGGGGTGTATTGCGGCGCCGTTTCGGCAACGATAGCGAAGTGCCGAATCGTGGATAACGTCGCGGCTCAAGGCTGGGGCGGGGGCGTGTTCGTGAACAGTGGCTGCTCAATCACGATCGTTGACTCCCTCATCTCCGGAAACTCGGCGGAGAGCGGCGGGGGGCTGTTCTGCCACGAGAATTCCCGCGCGACCATCCAAACAAGCATCGTTCGAGACAATACCGCCGCGTGGTACGGCGGCGGCGTCTGCGGCATTGACCTCTCGTCGGTCATGCTTGCGAGTTGCGAGGTCTCGAGGAACAGCGCTGGCTATTCCGGCGGGGCAATCGCGGCCAAGGAGCGGGGCGCCGTCACCGTCGTGAACTGTACTCTGGCCGACAATTCCGCCGACGAAGCGGGCGGGATTTTCAGCGAGTCCGCGTCCTCCGTGTCCCTTGCGAACAGCTTGCTCTGGAACGAACCGACGGACCTTGTGATGTTCGGGGAATCCACCGTGCAGTTCTGCGACATCCGGGACAGGAGCTTTGCCGGACAGAATCACAATTTCTCGTTGGACCCGCTTTTCGTCAACGCTGCTCAGGGCGACTACCACCTTCTGCCCAGTTCTCCGTGCCTGGACGTCGGCGACAACAACGTGGGCGGCCTCCCCGAAAAGGATATGGACGGTGAACCGAGAGTCCTTCTCAGCTACAGCAAGCTGGCGACAGACATTGGAGCGGACGAGGTTGACGTAGAGACCGTCTTCGCTGTGATGAGTCCGCCTGTCCTCCTCAACGGTGGAGGGCTTGTAACCGTCAACTACACCCTCTGGAACGGGCGGGCGGCGCCCTCGTCGGTCCTGCCGGAATACTCCACTAACGGCGGCACGGCGTGGTACGGGGCGAGCCGAGCCGTAGAGAGCGAGCCAATAGAAAGCCTCACCACGTCCGCCGACGGTGAGAAGCACATGTTCGTCTGGGATTCGGTCGCGGACGTCGGCGGTCGGAAGATCAGCGGGGTGCGTGTGCGCATCAAACCAATCGCCGCCAAGGCGCACGCTCCGGCGACGAGCGAGGAATTTTCGCTCGACAATTCCGCCGCGGACTACGATGATGACAAACTGCCGGATGCCTGGGAGCGACAGATTATCGACGCCGACCGTTCGGATTCCATCACGAGCATCTCGCACGTTCTGCCAGGGGCTGACTTCGACGGCGACGGGAAAACGAATCGGTTCGAGTATCAGACTTCGACCTCGCCAATAGACCCATCCTCCCTCTTTGATGTCGAATTTGTTGCGGAAGCGGACGGAAGATTAAGGTTCCGCTGGACCTCCGCCGGAGGGAAAATCTACGCGGTTTATTATTGCGAGGCACTCGGAGATGCATGGCGTCAGCTCTGCCCAGCCCAACTCGGCACGGGCGGCATTCTGGAATGCGTTGACGATGTGGTAAGCGGCAGGATGCGCTTCTACAAGGTGATGGTCTATTGAGCGTCTTTCGCGGCAGCCCCGAAAGTCGCTCCCGGCCTTCCCTATGAGCACCCTCCCAATAGGAGCGAGCGGCGACGGCGCCGACACAGAAACGGTTGCGAAAACATCCCCCCCTACCCTTTCATATTCTCCCCCATCGAAAAGGCGTGGCCGTAATTCAGTGGTGGTGGCGTAACCCTGACCCGCCATGGAATCGGTCGGGGGCAAGACGCCCCCGGGACAGCCGGCAGCATGCCGGCGGTACGCCCCGGCGCCCACAGACGCCGGGACCTCATAGATGTCGTGCCAGACAGGGGGGCCACGAGACTGATCCACAGACTGAACAACGATACCCCTGAAATGCAGCCACACGCCCGCAGAATCATCGGTTGTCATCGCCCCCTGTATCGTGGCATACTTTCGGCGGATGACCACCCGGGCAGGAGTCTGCCAATCGGTTTCTCTGGCAGCAGAACCTTGCGATTGATACCGTGGTCAAGTGACCGAACAAGAAACGGAGGGAGCCATGTCAGAGCACAGAATATCACGCAGGGACTTTCTGAGGAGTTCGGCGGGGGCGGCTATGGGCGCGACGCTGAGCGCGGGGTCCTTTTCGCGGGCCCTTGGAGCCAACGACAAAATTGGCGTCGGCTTCATCGGCTGCGGCGGGCGAGGGAATGCGCACATAGGATACGTAATGGAGCTGAAGAAAGCGGGGGATGCTGTGGAACCCGTCGCAGTTTTTGACCTCTACCGCCCGCGTCTCGACGCCGCGGCGAGGCGAACCGGGGCAAAGCCCTACTCGGATCATCGGGAGCTGCTCGCGGACGCGGGGGTGGATGCGGTGTGCATTGCGACGCCGGACCACCACCATGGGTATCAAGTGATAGATGCCGTTCAAGCGGGCAAGGACGTGTACTGCGAAAAGCCGATCACGCACTGGCGGCAGTTCGCGCTGACGAAGCGAATGGCTCAGGAAGTCAAGAAGCACAAGCGGGTCGTCCAGGCGGGAACGCAGGGGATGTCCGACACGGCGTGGCATCAGGCAGCGGAGCTTATCAAGCAGGGCGCCATCGGACGCCCGATTCACGCCGAGTGCGGCTATTTTCGGATCGGTGATTGGGGAGAAAGGGGGATGCCGATTGATGACCCGAACGCCAAGCCGGGGCCGGACCTCAAGTGGGAGGAGTTTCTGGGGGACTCGCCAAAATGCGAATTCTCCGTGAGCCGCTTCTTCCGGTGGCGGATGTACTGGGACTATGCGGGCGGCCCTTCGACCGACCTCTTCCCTCACTCCCTCACGCCCGTTGTCAAAATGCTTGGAGTAACCTTTCCTGAAATGGTCGTCGCAACAGGAGGAAAGTTTCGGTACGAAGAACGGGAAGTCCCTGACACGTTCAATATGCTCATAGATTATCCGGAAAAAATCACGGTGGCGGTCCTGGGTACGCAGGGGAATGATTACGCGGCGGCGGGCGGGCGCGGGAGCCCCGGCAGATGCCCCGTCATTCGAGGCTGGGAGGGGACAATCACGTTCGAGGGGGAGAAAATCGTCGTCCGTCCTCAACCGGGCCTCGAGCGGCCGGTGAAAGAAATCCCCATTGAACGGGGCGAGTCCATGCATGAGCATTGGCGAAACTTCCTGAGCTGTTGTCGAACACGGCAGAAACCGTGGAGTCCGATTGAGGACCTCGGTTATCATGTCCAGACGGCGATTCAAATGGGCGTCCTGAGCCTGAGGGAAGGAGAGGTGGCGCGATTCGACCGAGAAAAGGAAGAAATCGTCCTGTAGGTTCACGGAACGGTTCCGCGAGATCAAGGGAAAGATGCATTTACGTGAGGCAGTTCCCGAGAGGAGAAAGCTTGCGCAGCGTCCCGAACAGCTTAGCGGGAGCTCAACGATCATGGGAGTTTGGTTATGAGTTGCGACAAACACACGAGGATTGAGTTAGCCAACAGCAACCCGGGCGGACGCCATTTGCACCGCCGTGAGTTTCTGAAGCGAGGCGCGGCTGGAGCGGCAGGTTTTTTCCTGTCCTTTGGCGGCTCCCGGGCGGCGGGATCGGATAAGCCCCCGGAGCCGCCCGCCCAACTTCCGAAACGGCGCCTCGGAAAGACGGGCCTGATGGTCAGCGTCGTGGCATACGGCGGCGCGCCGCTGTGGGAGCACGATCCAAGCAATCCCGTTCCCGAGGAGACCGTGGCGAAGATGGTTTCCCGAGCCATGGAGCGTGGTCTGAACTTCCTTGATGTCTCGCACCTCTACGGAAGGGGATATTCCGAGAAGGCTTTCGGCAAGGCGCTCCGCGGGAAACGAGACAAGGTCGTCATTTTCTCTCGCTGTCCATTGGGGAGGGACAAATCGTTCGCAGAGATGATTGACGAAAGCCTTCAGCGACTCGCCACTGACTACATTGACATTTACGGCATGCACGGCACCTGGATGACGGAGGATACCGCCGACAGGTTCATCGAGCAGTCGCTGCCGGAACTGGAAAAGGCGAAGAAAGCTGGAAAAATAGGGCACATTGCGGCGACCGGCCATCAGGCCCCCACCGCCATGGTGAAGATGATTCAGACCGGCAAGATAGAAGTCATCGAAATCCCGATAAACCCGCTGTGGCGGGAGTTCCTGGAAGTCGCACTGCCGGCAGCAAAGAACATGGACGTCGGCGTCGTGGGCATGAAATCTCTTTGGCGCGGGCGTTTACTGAGCTATGCCCCGGAAATGAACGCTCTCCTGGGTCAGAGCCGCGAACAGAAGCTCGCAACCGATCTTGGCTTTTGCGTGTCGCAAGACATAGCCAGTGTGTCCGTCGGGTTCGTGTTTGAACCGGAAGTGGATGAGGACATTAACGCGGTTGTCGGTTTCAAGGGATTCAGCGAAGAGGAGGTCAAGCGGCTCGCTCTCAAGGGACACGAGACCGTCAAGGACAATTGCCGCGCGTGCAATCGCTGCCTCCCCTGCCCCGCGAGAATTGACGTTCCGCGTGTCCTGAGGCTTGACTTACACGCGGGGCACTACAACCTGAAAGACTGGGCGAAGAGCGAATATCGGCGTCTTTCGGTCAAAGCCGATCAATGCACCAAATGCGGCAAATGCACGGAGCGGTGTCCCTACGGTATTCCCGCTCAGGAGGTCATCCTTCGGACGGCGAAAGAACTTGCGTAGATGGACTGGGGTCCGGCGCCTTCAGTCTCATCGAGACCGTCGAGGAGGGTCCGTTCCGGCGGTGACAGAAGGGCGTGCAAGACCATGACATTGACGCCGATGGCGGCGCCCGTCAAGGGTCATTGCGTAGCGTAGGTCGCCTTTTTTCCTGCTTCTCTGCACCGCACAGGTACTCTCTTTCGCGTTTCGCCGATAGCGTCTCTGGGCCCAGCGGGAGCGGGCCAGCTTGGGACAAGGCTCCCCGGCGGCTACTTGAGCCTGTGGCGGGCAGGGGACACACGCCCTCGATAGCTCCATAACTTAGGCGTTGCCAAACGGTTCAGTCGCCGCCCCCTCGATTTCGTATTGACGGCGGGGCAGGAAGTGGGGTATAAATGTTGCCGAAACTTCTACGAACGTTGGCTTTGCTGCTCCGGCCGGGGGCGTCGTCAGGGCAGGAGGAACCCGACACCACAAGCGTGAAAAGTGTCTTTCCGGTCGCAAAAGAGGGTCTGCTGATTGTGGTGGCGCCGATTCTGGCGAGCGTGGCCGCAGCGGCAGCGGGATGGTACGTGGTCGCGGCGGCGTTCCTGATCGCGGGATTGGCGATGGCGATGTTCTTCCGCGACCCAAGAAGGCAGGTTGTTGCTCTGGTTTCGGACGTACTGTGCCCTGCGGACGGGAAGGTCGTCAGCGTTGCAGAAGCTGATGAGCCGGATTACCTCCAGGCAAGAAGCCGCCGGGTAAGCGTTTTCATGAGCCTTCTCAACGTGCACATGAACTACGCCCCCATCGGCGGAGGGGTAGAATTTCTTAATTACCGAAAGGGAAGGTTTCGTCGCGCGGACCTGCCCGAAGCTTCGCTGACCAACGAGAGCAATTCCATCGGGATTCGGGGGGAACAGGCGCGCGTGATGATGCGGCAAATCGCGGGAAAGGTAGCCCGGCGGATCGTGTGCAGGGTAAAAGTCAACGACCCAGTGCGAGCAGGCGAGAAGATAGGATTAATCAAGTTTGGGTCGCGAGTGGACGTCTTTCTCCCATTGGACTGTGAAGTGCTGGTGAAAGAAGGAGAGCGGGTGAAAGGCGGCATCTCCCGGATTGCGAGGCTCAAATGAGAAAGATATACGTTCTCCCAAACCTTTTCACATCGGCGAACTTGTTCTGTGGCGTCCTGGCAATTGCCCTCGCCATCGGCGGTGACTACGTCCTTGCGGCAGGGGCCGTGTTGGCGGGTCTGATTTTCGATTTCTGCGACGGTGTCGTCGCCAGGCTTCAGAGAACGTCGAGCCGCTTTGGCGTGGAATACGATTCTCTGGCGGACCTGGTAACGTTCGGCATGGCGCCGATGCTGCTGGTCTATAAGCTGCACGTGGTCGAGGTCGGAGGAGACCCACGGACGGGCCTGGGCATAGCGTTTCTGTATTTGGCGTGCACGGCTCTTCGCCTGGCGAGGTACAACGTTCAGGTTTATGAGGCAAAAAAATCGCCTTTCTCCGGTCTCCCGTCACCGGGAGCCGCGGGTGTGTTAGCGTCTCTTGTGATTGCGCTGCATAGGTACAGCGACCTGGGAAAGCAAGGCTTGGTTCTCCCGGCGCATGCGCACTCTTTAGTTTTAGTGACGCTCCCTCTCTCTTTCCTGATGGTGAGCACCGTTCGCTACCCGGCGATCGTGCAGATTTTGCGTCCCCAGGGCAAGAAACCTTTCATCCACCTGGTCATCATGTTGCTTGCTCTTGGGGGAATGATGTTCTTCATTGAGGGAGCCTTGTTCCTTTGCTTTGCCCTTTACACGGCATACTGCCCTGTACGCGTCTGTTATCGCGCCGTGGTGCGCAAGCGCGCGGTGGAAATGGAGCCGCAGCCCGCCCAGGTCACGCGATCCCCCAGGAGGAGAAGACGGAGACGCCTGCCCGCTGCGGACGATTTTCCAACACAACAGGGCGACAGATGAGTTTTGGCAAGATAGTTGGCGACTACGAACTGATCGGAACGATCAATAAGGGAGGAATCGCCGAAATCCACAAGGCGCGCCACCGGGGCAACGGAGCAGTCTATGCCCTGCGTATTATGCTGCCGTGGATCAGCAAGACGTCTCGCAACGTGAGGCGCTTTGTTGGCGGGGCGGAGACCGTCAGACCGCTTGACCATCCCAACATCGTCAAGGTGTTCGACGTTGTCCTCGACAAGGAAATGCCCTATGTCGTGATGGAGTATGTGGAGGGCGATAACCTCAAACATTACTTGCTCCGGCACGAGCCGGCCGTCGCGGAGAAGCCAGTTGACATTCTGGTTCAGGTGGCGCGAGGTCTCCAGTACCTTCACAAGAACCGGGTCATCCACAGAGACATCAAACCGGAGAACATCCTCATCTCCAACACCATGGAAGTGAAGGTCGCCGACTTCAGCTTGGCGGTGAGAAAAGAAAAAGAGCACCTGGTCTCGCGTCTCATCTCCGGCAGCAGGTCGTATATCGCGCCTGAAATGATCCTGCACGGAAGATACGACGAACGCGCCGACATCTACAGCCTGGGGATAACCGCGTACGAGTTGCTAACCGGTTACCTCCCTTATACAGGGACCAGCGACCAGGAGGTGCTCCACAAGCACGTCAGCGAGTGGGTGCGCCCCGAAGCGATGGAACGGTTCAATGCCTGCGTGCCCCGGGAGCTGGGAGAAATCGTGATGACCTGCATACAGAAGGACCCCGCCAAGCGGTACCCGGACATGGGGCTGGTCGTCCGAGACCTCGAGAAAGTCGCGCCGATGTCCAAACGAACGAACTCAACCGGCGGCAGAACGCCGGAGAAGTGAGAAGAAAAGTGAAAGCGACACAAGTCAAAATCCTAATCCTTGTCGCCGGAATCGTGGTGATCGGAGCCGGCGCCTTTTACCTTGCGAATGTCCTCACGAGCTTCTCCGGCAAATCGCGAACGGAGCGCCTCCTCGCCGCGGGGATGGACCTATTCCAGAAAAAGCAGTACGCCGAGGCGCAGCAGAAGCTGGAGAAATGCTACAAAGAGGCGCCGCAGGGTGAACTCAAGGACCGGTCGCTCCTTTTCCTTTCCCGGTGTTACACCGAGCAGGGCAACCGTGAAAAGGCAATCGAAAGCTGGAACAAAATGACCGAAAACTCCTTCATGCGGAGTCACCACCCGGAAGCTTTCTACTCCCTGGCGTCACTGCGGTCGGCCGGAGGAACGGACGAGGAGCGACAGGGCGCGGGAGACTACTACAAGAAAGCCATTGCCGCGGCGCCGAAGTCCCGCTTTGCCCACCTATCTGAGATTGCCCTTGCCGATAGGATGGTGGACAGAGGCGGTCTTGTGGAAGCGCGAGAGGTTTTGGAGAAGCTGGAGGCAAAGAAACTCGAGTATCCCGAACTCCGGAAAGCCTCGTACAAACTCAACATGAAGATGTTGTTCTCCCCGATCATAACGACCGTTCCCAGGAGCGAGTATTACGTTGTGCGAGAAGGGGACACTCTGGAAGCCATGAGCAAGAGAGTTGGGACGACCACAGACCTGCTGCAAGAAAGCAACCGGATCGGCGACCCACGAATGATTCAAATCGGGAAAAGGATCAAGGTCATCACGGACAAATTCCGACTGGAAGTGTCCAGGAGCAACAATATTCTCAAACTGATGAGCGGCGATGTAGTGCTAAACGAGTACAGGATAGGCACCGGCAAGTTTGACAGCACCCCTCTGGGAAGGTTCAAGATTACCGACAAGGTCAAAGAGCCGCCGTGGTTTCGTCAGGGGCGGGTGATCCCATACGGAGACCCCGAGAACGTCCTCGGCACCCGCTGGATGAAACTGGAAATCGCCGACGGCCAAAAAGATCTGAGCGGATACGGCATCCACGGCACGGACGACGAGTCTTCCATCGGAAAGCAGAGCAGCGAGGGGTGCATTCGGCTTATCAACCGGGACGTGGAGGAGCTTTTCAAAATCGTCCCACTGGACACCGAGGTAGTCATTACAGATTAGCATCGCCGACTCACCAGTCGCGGGCTTCCCGCGATAGGATATCCGGCGGCGGCTACCACGAGAGAAGAAGATGGCAGGAACTGGTCTCGATTTTGAAAGACCTCTCATCGAACTCGAGAAGAGAATCGAAGCGCTGAAGAAGTCTTCCGAAAACGGCGGAATTGACCTCTCGGCTCAAATTGCCACGCTTCAGAATGAGCTTGAGGCACAGCGCGGGCAGCTTTACTCGAGCCTGACCACGTGGCAGAAGGTGCAGCTCACAAGGCATCCCCGCCGGCCCTACATGCTCGATTTCGTGCGACTCATCGCGCGAAGCTTCACCGAACTGCACGGGGATAGGCTCTACGGCGACGACAAGGCTCTGATCGGCGGGCTCGCAGAGATTGAGAATTTCAAGGTTATGCTTGTCGGCCACCAAAAAGGTCGAGACACCAAGGAAAACATCATGAGGAACTTCGGCTGCCCTCATCCAGAGGGGTTTCGGAAGGCCCTCCGGCTGATGAAGATGGCAGAGAAGTTTCATTTGCCGGTCATCAGTTTCATTGATACGCCGGGAGCGTATCCGGGAATCGGGGCGGAGGAACGAGGACAGGCTCAAGCCATCGCGCTGAATCTGAGAGAAATGATGCAGACGCGCACGCCGATGATCATCGTCATCATCGGCGAGGGGTGCAGCGGAGGTGCGCTCGGAATCGGCATCGGCGACATCGTCGCCATGTTCGAAAACGCCTACTACTCGGTGATTTCCCCGGAAGGGTGCGCCGCGATACTCTGGAAGGACGCCGGAAAAATGGACCTGGCTGCCAGCGCGCTGAAGTTGACAGCAGCCGACCTCGCTGAGCATAAACTGATTGACGACATTATTCCCGAGCCCCTGGGCGGGGCACATACCAACCACGCGGAAATGGGTGCAATCTTTAAGCAGCGCCTCCTCTCCTACCTCCACAGGCTCAAAGACGTGCCCCTCGACGAGCTGATGGAGGCAAGATACCAGAAGTTCAGAGTGATGGGGGCTTTCCTGGAGAGAGAGGCCGCCCGCCGGGCCAGTCCCCCGCCATCGGGCGGACCACCCGTTCCGGTCTCATCAGAAACGCTGCCATCGGAAGCCAAGACCCGATGATTTTCGTGGAGACCCCAATAAGGACAACCCATCCCCCAAGGAGGTGAAACGCGCCCCATGAACAAGTCCAAGTGGTTATTCGCCCTCGTCCTCATTTCCTCCATAGCGCTGCTGACCTCCTGCGTCACAACGGGCGACCGCGAAGGGCGACCCGCCGACAAGACCGCCAAGGTGAGAGCAAAGGCGGCCCGGTATTATAACGAAGGCCTCACCAGCCTTCGAAGCAACGACTGCCGCGGCGCAATCAAGCTGTTCGAGAAGTCCGTTAAGCTCAATCCGAACGACCCGTGGCCGTTCAACGCTATGGGCGTCGCCTACGGAAAGCTGGGGATGCTTGAAAATGAGGTGGCTTCTTACGACAAGGCCATCCAGCTCGACCCCAGGTTCGCCGAGGCTCTCAACAACAGAGGAATTGCCCTGCACCTGGTCGGGCGAACCGACCAGGCGCGCCTTTCCCTGGAAGACGCGATAAGGGCCGACCTCCAGTACGAGAGCGCTCACGTCAACCTCGGCATGGTCCTGGCCAGCCAGAAGGAATACGAACTCGCGCTCCTCTCTCTTGACAACGCCCTCCGCCTTAATCCCAGTTCAGAAAGGGCCTTGTTTAACAAGGGGCTAATCCTCGAAGAGACGGGAAAATACGAGGAGGCGCTGAAGTGCTACGAGAGCATGCTTCAACTGCCCCGCAGTTATCCGGAAGCCGGTCTCCGCGCCGCTGTGTGCCTCGAACGGTTAAACCGCCTCGACGATGCTTTGATCGCCTTGGATAAAGCCGTCGGCGAGAAGCCGGACTACGTGGAGGCTTTTTACCAACGAGGGCTCGTTCAGGCAAAACTCGGCAAGCACGAAGACGCGGTCAAGTCTTTTGACAGGGCCGCTTTCCTTTCGCCTTCCTTCGCCGAAGCGTACAATGAGAAGGCTCAGAGCCTCGCCAAACTCGAGCAGTGGCAGGGAGCGTTGGACGCATGCAATCAGGCAGTCCGGATAAAGCCCCGGTCCGTCCCGGCACTAAATACAAAGGCGATGGTGCTCCAGGCTATGGGGAGAGAGGCAGAGGCTAACGCTGTGCTGGAGGAGATCGCGGCGCTTCAGTCGGAGAAGCCTAAAACTCCCCCGACCCCTGTGAAGTGAAGCCTTGTCCCTGCAAAGCCCCGAAGCGCCGTCTCCCGGGCGAAAAGCCAGGACCGCTGCGAGGGTAAGTTCTCTTCAGCTCTTTATGCCCCCCTCCGAGGCGGGTGCCTTCGCCATGCGAACATGCCTTCCTCAAGCACGCTGCTGGCGTGAGCCTGTCCCCTTTTCCCACGTGACTCCGTTTTACGGTCTGACATCAAGTTTCGTCGCGTGAGCCAGCTTTTTCCTTGGAACTTCTGGAAGGATAATCGGTCTAAAATAGAGAGCACCGTTTTTGCGGACTGTCTCAAAACAGAAAAGCTCGCGGGCAAATTGAACCCAGGCAACCGAGACAAAGGTCGGAGTGTCCCGCGATCCAGCCGAGAGGCGACTGAAAACGGCAATCAAGCTTTCTCACTTGAACTCAATTCGGGAGGAAGAAGAATGAAGGTGGTGAAGGTTTTGGGGTTGGTGGTGATGGTGGTTTTGGGAATGGGGTGTTGGGCGGCGGAAGAGGGGGGCGGAAAGGAGGCGAAAGTCTCGGAGGCGGCGGTGAATGGCGCGATTCAGGATGGGCGGTATGACGAGGCGCTGTCTCTTCTGAACAAAAGGATTT